>NZ_BJWE01000007.1 GCF_007990205.1 Pediococcus parvulus
TTTTCTACTAAAACTTTACACTAACTCAAAGATTCCCCCAAAACCGCTTAATCAAACAGCCTATTGACTTATAACCAATTGTCAAAATCTAATTTATTTGGAACTACTCTTTGTTGTTGAAGTACTTTCAACCATCTTCCAATAGGCTGCATAGACCTTCTTAGCAAGGGCAATATTATTGCTCTCAGCACTTTCTCCTAAACCTGGCATTGCAATTGCCACAACTACTTTTGGATTTTTTGATGGTGCATAAGAAGCCAAACTTAGTGTGACGGTCGTTTTACCATTTGTAGTTGTTTCGGCTGTACCTGTCTTTGCAGAAATCTCAGGACTAATACTTGCCAGCGAACCACCAGTTTTATAGGTATTTTTTCCGTGGACAACTTTATATAAGCCATCAGTAACAACTTTCTTTTCAGCAGCTGTATCATCAATGTAATTTAACGTCTTTGGTTCAATCGTTTCCTCAACTGTTCCCAAACCACCTTTAGAATTTGTGCCTCTAACTTGAGAAACAACATGCGGCGCCAAACGATATCCGCCATTTGCAATGGTAGACATATATTGTGCAACTTGAATTGTGGTATAAGCATCGTAGTTTCCAAAAGATAAATCTAGCGCTTTACCTATATTGCTTTCACCACTTGGTCCTTGATATCCAGATGATTCCCCTGGAATATCAATTCCTGTGTAAGTACCTAAACCAAATTGTTCAAAATAACCCCGCATTTTTGTAAAAATACTTGATTTCATCCCTAATAAACTTGTTCCTGAAGAATAATTAAAGCCAGCTTCTTTCATTGCCAACTGCATCATGTACGAGTTAGAAGATACTTCTAGCGCTGTTGAAGCCGTTACCTTCATGTTGGCGCTCCCTGTTTTATTAAACCACGATGCCTTTGCACTCGTACCAGCAAGTTTAATTGGCTGATCAGTTAAAGTGCTATTCGTTGGTGTAATTACACCGTCCATCAAGGCGCCAGACACCATAGCACCCTTGACAACGGACCCCATGACGATTGGCTCATTGATCGTTCCCAGCGCATTATTTGTCAGCTTTCCTGTACTTGTATTACGATCAGCACCAGCTAAAGCAATAACCGCTCCAGTATTTGGATTCATGACAACCGCGTATGCGCCAGTTGACTTTCCACCAGCACTTGATGTGGCTGAGCGAACATACTGTTGAATCTTTTGCTGAAAAGCAGCATTGATAGAAAGAACAAGATTATCACCCTTTTTACCAGCATATTGTTTAACTTCTTTTTTAATCGTGCTGTTTCCGCTAACTTCGACTCGTGTTTGCAATTTGGTTCCTTTCAGAATAGAATCATATTCTTTTTCCAAATAGCTCTGGCCGACACTATCGTTACGCGAATAGCCCTGCGCCAAGAGAATGTTCACCTCGTCACTTGGCAAACCAACCTTAGCACTCGAAACCGTTCCGGCAATACTCTTAATCGAACTTCCTTGTGGATAATCACGAGACCAGCTGGTTCCCACTTTAACCCCAGGTAGTTCTGATAAATGTTCACCAATTTCTGCAACTTCCTTAGTAGAAACACCGGATTCTTTCAGATAAACCGTTGATAATTCATAGGCACCATTCATGAGACTAAAAATTTTGGCCGCGTTTTGTTCTGTTTTTGTTAAATTGACAGTCTTTTTAACCTTCTCAACCGCTAAATTATAAAGGGCTTTGCTTCCATAATCACTGTGATTCTTTATACTATTTTCTACTTTTTTTAAATTAGAAGTTTTGGCCAAATAGTAATCCGCTTCATCTTGAGCGGAAAGTGTCGAGGTTGAGACCTTCATATACCGGCCTAATCGATTAGCTGTCTTTCTCAATGTTGAGGATAAAACATTAACCCCCTTGGTATATTGAATAGCTTGGTGCGATTTATTTCCCACCAGAACTTTTCCGGTTGAGTCATAAATTTCACCTCGTTGCACATTGCTAGTTTCGACTGTAGTATCAGTTCGATCAACATCCGCCACATATTTGGATCCATTAAAGATCTGCAAATAGGCAAGTCGCCCAATTAAGGTGACTAGCAGAATAACAACAATAATAAAAATGAGATTGAGCCGAAATGGTAGTTCTGATTTCGTTTTACGAATTTTAGATGATTCTTTATTTGATTTCAAAATCTTAAGCTCCTTCACGCTACTTCATCATTCTAACAAAAAAATCAAACTGCTTCTATAACTTGTTCACATTTTTAGATTATCTTAGTCAATGTGGTATGCTAAGAAAAGTAATTGCGAAAAGAGGAATATGATGCAAAGAACTAGTCTCAAACACACCAAACACCTTGTTAACTCACATAAACAGCAACTTCTAGTTAGTTTTTTAATTCCGCTAATTTTGATGGCTGGTTATTTTATTTATCGGAAAATGGCGCCATTTGGCTCAAGCAGTTTATTAACTGTTGACCTAGGTCAGCAATATGTTGACCTCTTTGCCTATTTCCGTCACACGATTCTCCATGACCCAACTGCTTTTTTCTATTCTTTTTCAAAAGCAATTGGTGGAGACATGACGGGAACGTGGGCCTATTATTTAATGAGCCCATTTAACCTCATCTTGCTATTTTTCCCAGGGAAAACCATCACAACTGGAATTTTTATTATTACCATCTTAAAATACGCATTTGCCGGTCTTACTTTTGCAATTTTGCTTCAAGGAATGTATCCAAAAGTTTCTTGGCTTGTGCCCGGATTGTCAACTGCCTATGCCTTAATGGGATTCAGCATTGCCAATCAACTAAACTTGATTTGGCTGGATGCCCCCATCCTTTTACCTTTAATTATTTTAGGAATTGAACAAATTTTTAAAACGGGTAAAATTCGTTGGTTTGTTTTGTGGTTATCGCTAATGTTAATCATTAACTACTATATGGCATACATGATATGTATTTTTAGTGTCTTATATTTTGCCTTTGCTAGCGCACAACATTATACCTCATTTAAAACGACCTTCACAGCTTTGAAACGATTTGTGGGTGGCGCCCTCCTCTCGGGTGGTTTCGCTTCTTGGATATTGATGCCTACCTTTTACATCTTGACACAAAGCAAGGTCCAGTACACTGAAACAAGTGTGAAGTTTAAATTTGAGTACTTTCCATTTAAAATGCTCAGTAAATTATTACCCGGAACCTTCAATTTTGAACAGATGCCAAGTGGTTTACCAAACATTTTTGTAGGCGCCTTTTGTTTAATTGGTTTCGCGCTCTATTTTACAAATCACAACTTAAAACTACGGGAACGAATTACTTCGGGAATCATTACGTTATTCCTGCTTTTGTCGCTTTGTTTTCAGCCTTTAGATCTGTTTTGGCATGCCATGCAATTTCCATGGTGGTATCCATACCGTTTTAGTTTTCTTGTTTGTTTCTGGATTATCTTTTTAGCAGCCAGATACTTATTCTCGAAACCAACATTTAGTGATCGTAGCCTAATCATCACAAGCCTTATCTTCTTAAGCGGTTTAGTTTACCTCTACTTGAATTTATCTAGTTTCAAAAAATATGTCGATCAAAATAATTTCTTAATTGGCTGCTTATTCGTTGCACTAGGGTTACTGGCCTTTGTGCTTCTTCGACAAAGGCCTAAGTCTGGCTGGTTAATCACCGTTTTAATTGTGCTAGATGTCTTCGTTAACGCTTGTTTATCATTAAATAACTTATCATATGTTTCTCAATCTGAATTTGGTAACTATACAACAGAAATTGATAAAACAACCAGCAAAATTCAAAACAAAGACTCAGGCTTCTATCGGATCGGGACAACCTATATGCGAACTAAAGACGATTCGATGCAGGCCGCATATAATGGTGGTTCTCACTTTAGTTCAACCTTTGAAACTCAAATTCCAAACTTTATGCAAAAAATTGGTCAACCAGATGGAGATGGTTTTGTCACGTACTCCAACGGAACTTTGATTACGGACAGCTTGCTAGGAATGAAATACTGGTCTAAAAATATTGAATCGACTCTCCCCGGTTCATCAGCAGCTTCAACAACTGATCCAACTTTACCGGCACTAACTTATCGACCAGATTTATCTGCCTATAAATTAGTTGGCCAAGACAGTTTGACCCAAACGTATAAAAACCCATACGCCTTGTCTGTTGGCTTTGGTGCCTCAAGTTTGGTGAAAAACTTTGATGGAAGCAAGTTAGATACCATTCAGTATCAGTCACAACTTTACAGTACACTAGCTGGCCACACAAGTTCTAAACTTTTCACTTCAGAAAACTTTAATGAAGTTATTTTCCAGAATATTAATCAAACGACTAAGTTGACTGGTAGTGTTTTGAAGAAAAACAGTTTATCAAAACCCGGAATTGTAACTTTTAAGTTTACCCCAAAAACAAACGGTGCGTATTATCTTACGTTTGGTCAGGATTTAAATCCGGATAATGCAACCTTTACAATCAATGGAAAGTCACTCACTCAGTATTCGCCTTATCGGAATACAGTAGTGGTCAACTTTGCAAATCATAGTAAAGGGAAAACCGTGACTTTGAAAATTCAACTCAAAAAAATGAGTTTATGGCTTGAAAATTTCACTTTATATCACTTAAATCAAACGAAATTTACCAAGATTCAAAAAACGTTGAGCACATCCCCATTAAAGGTTACACAACACAACAGCCACCAAATTAAGGGAAAAATTACGGTGACTAAGAAAAATGATTTCTTAATGACAACCGTTCCTTATGGAAAAGGCTGGCATGCAACGGTGGATGGTAAATCAGCTAAGGTTATCAAAATTGCTAAGACATTCTGTGGTATTCAATTGACCCCCGGTACGCATAAAATTGTACTTACTTACTGGCCACCTTATCTCTTTACCGGTCTCATTGTGACTTTAGTAGCGTTGCTCATTGTCCTTTGTTATCTCTGGTTAAATAAGCGGCGACTTAGGCAAACAAAAGAATAGGTTGAAATTCTATAAAAGAACTTATCAAAAGTGATTAAAGGCTTTGGTAAGTTTCTTTTTTGCTAAAAATTTGTGACCAAAATAAAAAGAGACCTGACAAAATCAGTTTTTGTTAGGTCTCTTTATTTATTATTTCTAATATTATTTCTAATATTATTTCTAAAATATGAAAAAAGGCGAATTTTTCCACTTAGCCACGGTTAACAAATAATCCAAAGTACGGACCATTCACAAATCTTGGCTAAGTTCAGAACTACCCGCCTTTTCCTCTCACTTTTGCTTATTCAGCTTTGACACTCAAAATTTCGACGTTCATATCGCCACCTGGAGTTGCAATCACAACTTGGTCGCCCACTTTGTGATCTAACAAGGCCTTAGCAATTGGTGAGTCATTGGAAATCTTGCCAGACATTGGATCAGCCTCAGCAGCCCCCACAATTGTATAAGCTTCTGGTTCTTCATCAGGTAATTCTTTGAATTCAACAGTTTTTCCTAAAGACACAACATCTTTAGCAACTGCATTATTATCAATAATTTCTGCATTTTGAAGCATATGTTCAATCGTACTGATTCGACTTTCAACCATACTTTGTTCATCTTTAGCAGATTCATATTCTGAATTTTCTGACAAATCACCAAAACCACGGGCAATCTTAATTCGTTCAATTACCTCTGGACGAGTTTTTGTCTTTTTTTCATTCAACTCATCTTCTAATTTTTTTCTTCCCGCTTCAGTCATCGGATATGTTTTTTCATTTGCCACTTTTTAGACACCTCTTATTTATGATGAAAATATAACGATTTACAGCGTACCATGAAGTAAACGGCTTGTAAATAGACTTACTCACGAAAAATGCCATCTCTGCCATCTTGAGAAAGAATATCTTTAATTTTCGTCGTCAACAAATCAATTGCCACTGTGTTTTGACCACCTTCTGGGACAATAATATCAGCATAGCGCTTGGTTGGTTCCACAAACTGATGAAACATAGGCTTAACGGTTGCTAAATATTGGGTAATCACTGAATCTAACGTCCGTTCCCGTTCTTTGATATCCCGTTCAATACGGCGGATAATACGAATATCATCATCCGTATCTACATAAACTTTAATATCCATCAAATCACGGAGTCTTTGATCATCAAGGATAAGAATTCCTTCTAAAATAATCACATCGCGAGGCTCTTGATGCACCGTTTTGGTACTCCGTGTTAATTTTGTGTAATCATAGACCGGTTTTTCAATTGCTTCGTAGTTCAACAACTGTTTTAATTGCTTAATTAATAAATCAGTATCAAACGCCAACGGGTGATCATAATTTACAGCCGTCCGTTCCTCCATGGACATGTCGGCTTGATCCTTATAGTAAGAATCTTGTTGGAGCGTCATAATTGAATGACCAGATAGATTTTGATAGATTTTTCGACTGACAGTAGTTTTCCCACTACCAGATCCGCCAGTCACACCAATTAAAATGGGTCGTTTGTCATTTGTATTCATGAATTACTCCTCATCCGTTATTTATTACTTGGATCCTGACTGGCTGCATTTGCCAAATGTTCATCGTACGTTTTTGAAAAGTAAATTTTTCCGGTTTTTAAATTAGCAACAAAATATAAATAATCCTTACTGCGGTCCTTAGGGTGCAAAACGGCTAAAACCGATTTTTCACTAGGATTATTAACTGGTCCTGGACCATAACCCTTATGAAGCCGCAAATTGTAAAGTGACTTATCTTTTAAATCAGTTGTTGTTAAATCAGAACCAAAGCTTTTCTTAACCGCATAATAAACAGAAACATCAGATTGTAATGGCATCTTAATCGCTAGACGATTCAAAAAAACACCAGCAATCTTTTGTCGATCAGAAGTTGTATTTCCTTCACGTTCAACTAAGGCAGCCAAAGAAAGAACTTCTTGCACTGTCATTTTTTGCTTTTTAATTTTTGCATAGTAGGGCTTTAATACATCGTTTTCCTTAGCCACCATTTGGGTGACAACGGACTTCAAGGTAGTCTTCTTTCCCAAAGAATAAGTAGCTGGGTAAAGATATCCTTCAAGTCGGTAACGCACGTTAGAAGCCTTCATAGCTGATCCTAACAAATCGGGATACTTCTTATATAGACTATTGATAAAGTCTTTGTCATTCATTAACGCAATAAATTGCTTTTGCGTAAAATTAGACGATTTTTCAATCGTACTACCAACTTCATCAATTGTTTCTCCCTCTTTAATCAAGACATATTTACCAAGTAAAACTGGTGTCGCACTGCCGCCTTTTTGTAATTTTTTGGCAATTTTATTTAAAGTCATCGATGGTTTTAAGACGTAATAGCCAGCTTTAAAATTAGTTATGTTATGAGATTTAACATAGTAACTAAACACTGCACCACTTTTAACGACTTTTTTTTCTTGTAAGATTGAACCAATTTGACGTGTCGAAGATCCTTCTGGTACGTTAATCTGGATTTGTTGCTTACTATCTGGATTTAGTGGCTCCAGAGCGCCTGAAAAATAATGATAAACAATAAATCCAGTTGCTACGATGACAACGGCTAATACAATAGTGACCCACCTAATAATTGAGTGCCCTTGTGTTTGTTTTCTTTGTCTAGTCGTTTTGTCTTGCCCATTTTGATCTTGATTATTCAAGATTTTTTCCTCCGTTCCTAAAACATTATCTGTAATTATACTAAAAATGAGTTTACTCTGCCGATTTTTTTAATCAGCTATCAAGTTCTATAACTTTCAAAGAGACTATCGAATTTCAATCTCAAATGCTGCTTTTAATGCCGCAATTGCTTGTTCAAATTCTTTATTAACCTCATCTTCCGTTAAGGTGTTATGTTTATCTCGATACGTTAAAGTATAAGCAACAGATTTTTTGTTTTCTGGAATGTGTTTTCCTGAATAAACATCAAATAGTTGAATCTGTTCTAAATGGTGATTGGATTTTTCTCTTAAGGTAGCTTCAATTTCTGTATTTGAAACCTCTTTATCAATTACTAAGGCAACGTCCCGAGTAATTGCTGGATATTTAGAAATTGGCTCATAATGTTGAATCTTCTTTGGTGCATCCAAGATTGCCTGTAAATTAAGTTCAAAGACATAGGTTTCAGGAATCTTAAATTCTTTTTCCAATTGTGGATGAACTTGACCAATAAAACCAATAACCTGATCTCCTAAATAAATATCAGCCGTTCTTCCTGGATGCATTTCTGGACGATCCTGATTAGCAACATAACTTACAGATTTTTCAAAGTTCATGTCATGTAAAAGTAACGACACAATCCCCTTTAACTGATAAAAATCAACGGGAACTTCTTTTCCATACCAACTCTTAGAAATCATGGAACCGGTAATTGCACCCGCCAAATGTTCAACTTCGCTAGGGCGATCCACGCCAGCCGTACGATAAAAGACACGTCCTTGTTCATATAAGGCAACGTTAGCTACCTTACGAGCAACGTTATAAGCCACATCATCCAACAAACCACTGATTAAATTCATTCGTAAAACAGCATGATCCTGACTCATTGGAAAATCAAGCTTCGTTTCTTCACTTTCCTGCATCATGAACATTTTTGCTTTCTGAACAGTTGTTAAACCGTAGCTCATGGCTTGATTTAAGCCGCTACCTTGCAAAAGCTCACGGATCCCACGAATAGCCTGCTGACTAGTTGTTAACCGACCAATTGTGGTTGGACCAGTTGGTAACGTTGAGGGTAAGTTGTCATAACCATAAATTCGCGCAATTTCTTCCAAAATGTCAGCCGGAATATGAATATCCCACCGTCGAGCCGGAACGGTCACCTTGAAGACTTCATCAGAAACCTGAACATTAAACTGTAATCGGTGAAGAACATTTGTCACTTCATCAACATTAAGTGCGGTTCCCAAAACATGATTAATTCGCGTCAAATCAAGCGTAACTTCCACACTTTGGGGATTAGGATCAACTGGTGAAAGATGATTTTTAACCGCTTTTCCTTCTCCAAATTGAGCAGTTAACTGAAGTGCTTCATTCAACGCATCTGTAACAGTCGCAGGATTAATACCCCGTTCAAATCGCATTGAAGCTTCACTGTGGAGCACATGATGACGTGCAGTTTTACGAATTTTAATGGAATCAAAAATTGCTGATTCAATGACAATGGTCTTTGTTTCATCAGTAATTTCCGTTGCTAAGCCACCCATAACACCGGCCATTGCAATGTTTTTATCTCCATCTTTAATCATTAAATCTTGGCTACGCAGTTCTCGCTTCTCACCATCTAAAGTGACAAACTTTGTTCCTTGCGCTGAATAGCCAACACGGATTTCTTTAGTATTTAATTTATCATAATCAAATGCATGTAAGGGTTGCCCATATTTCAACATAACATAGTTGGTAACATCAACCACGTTATTAATCGGACGAATTCCAGCTGTCATTAAACGCACTTGAAGCCAAAATGGACTTGGCATAATCTTTACATTTTTAACGATTCCCATTTGATAGGCCTGAACATCATCTGGTGCATCAATTTTAATGTCCAACAAATCTTTAATGTCCGTTGTTTCGTCGATAGTTTCAAGTTTACGATGATGAATAACCGGCTTTTTGTTATAAATCGCCCCGATTTCATAGGCGTTGCCATCCATGCTAAATAAGTCACCACGATTAGGTGTAACTGAAGTGTCAATCACATTGTCATCCATGCCCAGATATTCATAAACGGGTTCCCCAGGTTTAACATGGCTATCCTCAGGAAAAACATAAATACCATTGACATAGTCCTTAGGCACGACTTTTTCCTCAAAGCCAATTTCTTGTAGTGCACAAATCATTCCATTTGATTGTTGTCCACGCATTTTGCTACGTTTAATTTTGACATTATCCTTGATTCGAGCCCCATGCATAGCCACAATGACATATTGACCTTTTGCAACATTTGGAGCACCACAAACGATTTGAATGGGCTCATCTTCCCCAACATCTACCTGACAAATATTCAAATGGTCAGAATCTGGATGCGGCTGTACGTCAAGTGTATAACCCACAATAATTTTTTTAAGGCCGTCAGCAGCACGTGTAACTTCATCCACTTCAACTGCAGTCCGTTCAATCTTTTCCGCCAATACTTTCGGATCAACATCGAGATCAAAATATTCTTTTAACCAGTTATAAGAAACTTTCATTTTTATTGTTATCCTTTCTTTGAAAACTGTGATAAGAAACGGACATCATTTTGATAGAAGTTCCGAATATCATCAACACCATAACGTAACATCGCAAACCGATCGGGACCAAGGCCAAATGCATAACCACCGTACACCTCAGGATCAACACCAGCCATTCTTAACACATTTGGATGAACCATTCCGGCTCCTAACACTTCAATCCAACCAGTTTGCTTACATACTGAACAGCCCTTACCCATACAATTAAAACAAGTTACGTCAGCTTCTACAGAAGGTTCCGTAAATGGAAAATAACTAGGACGTAAGCGGACTTCAAAACGGTCACCAAAAAGTTCTTTTGCCAGAGTTTCCAAAGTTCCCTTTAAATCGCCCATTGTAATGTGTTTATCGATCACAAGTCCCTCAACTTGATGGAATTGATGGGAATGGGTGGCGTCATCAGTATCACGACGATAAACAACACCTGGTGAAATCATTTTTAATGGGCCTTTAGAAAAATCATGTTTTTCCATCGTCCGTGCCTGGACTGGCGAAGTTTGACTACGCATCAAAATTTCGTCAGTTATGTAAAAAGTATCCTGCATGTCACGAGCGGGATGATCCTTAGGCAAATTCAACATTTCGAAGTTATATTTATCAGTTTCAACCTCTGGACCCTGAACCACTTGATAACCCATCCCTAAGAACAAGTCTTCAATATTATCAATAATTTGTTGAATCACATGTGGTTGCCCTTGCAAAACGGGTTTTCCAGGTAATGTGACATCGATTTTTTCATTTTCTAATTTTTTAGCAATTACTGCTTTTTCCAGTTCAGCCCGTTTTTCTTCAATAGCTGCTGTAATATTATCCCTCACTCGGTTAGACAGTTCACCAACTTTAGGACGTTCAGTCTTGGGAATGTCACGCATCCCCCGTAAAATTTCAGTCAAAGGACCCTTTTTACCCAATACATTGACTCGAATGGCATCTAAGCCTTTAAGACCATCTGTACGTGAAATCTCATGTAAAGATTTCTTTTTTAATTCTTCTAACTGTTCATGTAATCCCATAACCTGACCTCCTAATTTTTTAAAAAAATGCACAAAAAAACTCGCCTCCAAAAAGGGACGAGTTATCGCGTTACCACCCTGGTTCACTAACAAAATAGGTTAGCACACTTGGCATCAATAACGGCGACTTACCGATTCATTCTTTCAAATAAATAACTCCGAAGTGAATTCACCAGCCTTAGTTTGGATATCTGCTTTCAGTCTAAGGCAGATACTTCCTTTCAAACATCACTAGCTACTATTCTTCCTCATAGTTTTTCCGACTTAAATATTAGATTAAAATTGCATGATAGTCAACAACTTTTTACTTTTCAGTTGCGTACCAACAATCTGCAAATTCATGAACCGCATTCATAACTGGACGCAAGGCTTCCCCCTTTTGAGTGAGCTGATATTCAATCAAAGATGAATTTGGATGAGTTAATCGATTCACAATTCCCTCAGTCTCCAAATTTTTTAGTCGTTCTACCAATACACGATCACTACACTTAGGCACATTGTGTGCTAAATCCTTGAATCGTTGTGAACCTTCATTTAATAAAACTTCGATAATTAATCCGTTCCATTTTTGACCGAGGACGGAAAATGTCCGGCTAAACTTTGGACATAGTGAAAAATTGTCGACTGGCTCGTAAACCTTTAGTGCTTCTGACATTGCTCTTCCTCCTTATAACTCTTTATTTCTCAGAAGAAATCCGTTGTTGCATTTTATTCAACATAAACCGGGCTTTCTTGTGAACATGTCCTAAATACTCTTGTGTGGCCGCATAATCATCAACTACCGAGACAATAATACTTTCTCTGTACTTGGGAAACGCAAGTGTTGCGCCCCACATATGTTTAAGAATAATATCCTTTTCCATTGGTGTTAATGGTGTCAATTTTTCAGCATTACGCAAAGCCACTCGTGGATGAATGTACGCATGTGATCCCAAATCAAATTTAGTGGTACGCCAGTCATAATAAAACAAATCATGTAATAATCCAGCTCTAGCCACTGCACGATCATTTAAATGCCATTTTTTGGCAATCAAATAGCTTTGATAGGATACTGAAATAGAATGCTGCAACCGCGTGTAATTATGATGTTGTGTAAACTGGTCTAATTTTTGGACTTCTTTAGTGTTTAATAAATCTGAAACGATCTCAAGATAATCCTGATCCTGTTCCCAAGCATTTATTTTCATTAAATACTTCCTTTTTTATATTAAATTTAGTAGTTAACTAATTTTGAATTACCAATATAATACCTACTTTTGCGCTAAAAAGCAAAGGAAACACTAACCAAATATAAAATGTAACAAAAACTAAATATCTTTCAAAGAAAACATCAAAATTCCAGCCGCAACAGCCACGTTTAAAGACTCAGCTTTTCCTTTGATTGGGATGTATAAATTAGCAGTTGTTTGGGTCAATAACTCTGGTGACATCCCATTTCCTTCATTACCCATGATCAAAGCAAAATCATCCGCTTTTTCAATAGTTTGGTAGTTTTTAGCTTGCGGATTTAGTTCTGTTCCATAAACCGGAATTTTCGCCTGTTTAAAGCTTTGAGTCCATTCATCAAGGTTGCCCAGTACTAGCCGAATATGAAACTGACTTCCCTGCATAGCACGTTGCACTTTTGGATTGAATACATCAGCCGTCCCTTTACCAAACACAACTCCCGCAAAATCGGCTGCATCTGCTGTTCGAACCATTGTCCCGATATTACCTGGGTCTTGAATGTTATCTAAAAATAGCCAGGATCCCTTTTCATCAGGAATTGGATCTTGAATTTGCCGCTGCTTGTTAGGGATTTGGACAACGGCAAAAATACCCTGCGTCGTCACAGTATCACTCAAACGATCCGCAACTTTGTCTGAAACGATCACTAACTTATCTTCGGGAATGTCAAAACTAATGGCATCCAACTCTTCTTGCGTACTGACAATATAATCTGTAATTGCATCACTTTGTAAAACCTCGGTGACTAAATGACGGCCTTCAATTAAATATAAGCCCGTCTTTTTACGTCCCTTTTTGGTTTTTAACTTTTCCCATTCTTTAACTCGATTGTTCTGTGTTGATAAAATTGTTTCCATAATTTATCTCCTTATTTAATGTTAGTATACCATATTATTTCTTTTGCATGAGAAATGCTAAAATGGAGATAACACATTTGAAAGGAAGATGATTTATGAAATCAGTTACAATTCAAGTTTTTGGTCGTGTTCAAGGAGTCGGCTTTCGTTATTTAACCAAAATGGTTGCCGATAAACTAAATATTAAGGGTACCGTAGCTAATCGCAATGATGGTTCTGTTTTTATTGAGGCTGAAGGTGAAAACGATCACTTAAATGAATTCATTAATGCAGTAAAAATGTCTCCATCTCCCAGTGGCCATGTTGAAAAAACCACCATTACGGAACAAACGCTTCAAAATTTCACTGATTTTCGGGTTACATACTAAACAACCATTGAAAAACCAACGATTATAACGTATAGTAGCGATTGTCAGTTTAATTTGAAAGGGAATGTATTAATTGAAGAAAATAAAACACCTGGGCACGCTCACAGCTATTGCTAGTTTAGCGTTGCTATTGACCGGATGCGTTCAACGAACAAAGTCAGGAAAACCGTATGGCATTATCTACGATTATTTAGCCGTTCCAACGCAACACATCATGAACTGGATTGCTAGCCTGCTTGGTGGTAGTTATGGTTGGGCAATTATTGCCGTAACTTTCATCATTCGAATGGTTCTCCTTCCAATGATGATTGAACAGTCACGTAAAGCAACTGTCCAACAGGAAAAAATGGCTTATGTGAAACCACAAATGACTGCCATTCAGAAACGTCAAAAAGAAGCCACTACAAACGAAGAAAAGGCAGCTGTCAGTCAACAAATGATGTCTCTTTATCGCGACAATGGCATCAGTATGACTGGTGGAATGGGCTGCTTACCAATTCTGATCCAATTTCCAATTTTTGCTGCCCTGTATGCCGCAATTCAATATTCACCAGAATTAGCCAGTGGTACAGGAAGCTTATTTATGGGATTCAGCCTTGGTAAACCTAATTTAATTCTTGCTGGCCTTTCCTTTATCGTTTATCTATTGCAAGGTTGGTTAGGAACTTTAGGAATCCCCGCAGATCAGAAAAAATCGATGATGTCGATGATGATTGTTAGTCCGTTAATGATTTTCTTCATCTCATTTAGAGCTCCTGCCGGTTTAGGCCTATACTTCTTTGTTGGTGGAATCTTTGCATGTATTCAGACCTTAATTATTTATCTATATCGGCCAAGAATTCGTGCCTCAGTTGAAGCAGAAATGAAGAAGAACCCACCAAAAGTGGTAGTTCCACCAGCACCAGTCACACCTGCTCAGCCAAAAACAACAACGATTGCACAAGAACATGACGAGAATCGAAAACGAAATGCTGGCAAACAGCAGCATCATAAATAAATGCAAATCGAAAAAAGGATTGGAAATTTAATTTTCCAATCCTTTTTTAATCCCCTAAATCATGATCAGGTGATTTATCATCGTCATCATCACTAGGTTCATCTTTGACAATCGGTAATGTAATTCTAAAAATGGAACCATACCCAACTGAGCTTTCAAGCGAAATTTTTCCATGATATCCTTCTACCAGCCGTTGAGCAATTGATAAACCTAAACCATTGCCTCCCTTGTCCCGACTTCGAGCTTTATCTACACGATAGAATCTATTAAAAACTTTTTTAACATCTTCTTCAGAAATACCCTCACCAAAGTCTTGAATCGCAATTTGAATGGTTCGAGCATCTTCGGCCGCCGAAATATGAATCTCTTTTCGTTTAGTTGAATACTTAACCGCATTATCTAGTAGGATAATTAAAACTTGTTCCAAATGATTCCGATAAATCTGGACAATTGGATTTGAATACACATCACTATCTAGAGTAAATGTAAATTCAGGATGAATCATCTTAAAATCATTAAATACTTGATTAACTACCTTCATCACAGGAGTCTTTTCCTTTGAAAAATGGATTTCCAATTGATCAGCTCTTGTTAAGTCCAACATTTCTTGAACTAGGCTTTGCATGCGCTTCGTTTCATCCAAAGAAGCCTGCAGAGACTCATTTAAAATCTTCGGGTCATCTTTACCCCATCGATTTAGCATCTCCATATGGCCCTGAATAACGGCTACAGGCGTTCGGAGTTCATGGGATACGTCTTCAACAAACTGATGCTGTTGATCAATATATCGCTGCATACGATCTAGCATATCATTAAAAACAATTGCTAAATCTGATAACTCATCATTTCGTTCAAGATCAGGAATTCGTAATTCAGTTTGAGGATCCTCTGTGACTTGCTTCATGGTATTGTTCATCACATTAATTGGCCGTAATAAATAAGTAGCCAGTAAGTATCCAAAAAGCGAAATTAACGCAAAAGCAATGATCGTTAACAAAATAATAATCCAGATTACTTTTTGCTGTGTGCGTTTCACGCTGGTTAGCGTATCCACAACCTGAATGTACCCAATTAACTTACCTTTACTATTTTTAATGGGTGCCCTACCTATCAACCCATCAAAATTGTCTTCTTTCTCCCTTGCAATTGTTCGTTTACTTGGAACCACAAATTTCTCTGAACTTCGCCGTGTAGCAAAGACTTGCTCTCCTTTTAAATCATAAACGGAAACCACGATATCGCGGCGAGCAAGGTTAGTTAACAATTGATTGCTGTATGGTTGTTCACTTTGCTCAGAATTACCTGCCGCACTGTCAGGTCGTAAATACTTACCCACGGTAATCCCATCAATTTTGGAAACTTTCTGTAAACGGGAATCAACAGAATTAATGGTTGTGTTAACTTGCTCTCGCTCTTGATTCAACATCACTTGTGAAATACTATTAAAGACAAAAAATGAAAATACGAAAAAGATAAGGAGAACGCCAACTCCTGTTCCAATCGCCCATTTCCATTTCAAAGATATTCTTCGTTTAGCTAAACCGGTTTGCATATATGGTTGTTGTTTTGTTTGCGCTTGGCTCACGATCGCATCACGTACCCTGTTCCTCTAACTGTCTGAATGTAAGACTGCTCACCCGGACGATCAATCTTATTCCGTAAATAACGAACATAAACATCGACAACATTCGTTTCAACTTCATTATCAATGCCCCAAACCTCGTCTAAAAGTGCATCCCGAGATTGGACAACGTTAATGTTTTCCATTAATAACAATAAGAGTTGATATTCACGTTTTGTCAAATTAATAATTTTGCCGTCACGACGGGCAACCTGATTTTCCTTTTCAATCGTAATATCACGATAGGTTACAGTTGTTTGCTGAAAGGCTTTTTGTTCACTTTCAATATCAATTCGACGTAGTAACGCGCGTAAACGTGCTAACAGTTCTTCAATTGCAAATGGTTTAACAATATAATCATCCGCACCATGATCTAATCCAGAAACACGGTCAATCACTGAATCTCTGGCAGTCATCATAATAATTGGTGTTGTTTTTGCTTCCCGAACTCGTCGGCAAACTTCAATCCCGTTTAACTCCGGTAACATTAAATCTAGCAAAATGGCATCAAAATTCTTATTTAGTGCTGCTTCTAAACCTGTTCGTCCGTTAAATTGAACTTCTGTTTCATAACCTTCATGTTGAAGCTCTAGTTCAACAAACCGCGATAAACTTTTTTCATCTTCAATAATTAATATCCGACTCATTCTCCCACTCCTAGTTGTTAAAAGTTAAAATTATCTTAATCGTGCTAAATTCATACAAGACAAAGTTTAACATTAAAATGAGATTTTGCCTAGAAGCACTCACTTCTTTATAAGAAAAAATAACTTTGAGGACAAAAAAAAATCAATTTTAAGCATTAATGTGCCTAAAAAAGATTCCTTTTTACTATTTATTGTTCTTTATACCATGAATAATGGAAAGTACCTTCGCGGTCGACACGTTCATACGTATGTGCGCCAAAGTAATCTCGTTGAGCCTGTAACAAGTTAGCAGGCAAAACGGCAGAACGATAAGAATCGTAATAAGAAATGGCAGCAGTAAATCCAGGCATTGGAACACCAGCTTTAACCCCTAATCCAACGATGTCTCGAATCGATTCTTGATACTTTTTAGCAATATCTTTGAAGTAGTCATCCAACAATAAGTTATCCAATTCAGGATCTTTATCAAATGCATCAGTGATATTTTGCAAGAACTGCGCACGGATGATACAACCAGCACGCCAAATTTTAGCAATTTCACCAAATTGTAAATTCCAATCATAATGCTTTGAAGCAACTTTCATTTGTTCAAAGCCTTGCGCATAACTCATGATCTTACTGAAGTATAGCGCCTGACGAATTTTTTCAATCACAGCATCTTTATCAAATTCAACTTTGCCTTCTGGTTTAGGTAGAACTTTACTTGCAGCAACTCGCTCATCTTTCAAAACAGAAATATAACGCGCATAAACGGATTCTGTGATGAGGGATTGAGGAACGCCTAACGCAAGTGCATTTTGTGAACTCCATTTACCAGTCCCTTTATTACCACCCTTATCCATAATCAAATCAACGATTGGCTTATCAGAGCCTAAATCATCTTTGCGAGTTAAGATATCAGCGGTAATGTCAATGAGGTAACTATCCAGTTCCCCTTTGTTCCAGTCGGAGAAAATATCAGCAATTTCATCAACTGAAAGACCAACCATATTACGTAGCAAGTTGTAACTTTCGTCAATGAGCTCTTCATCGCCATATTCAATTCCGTTATGAATCATTTTGACGTAGTGACCAGCACCATTAGGTCCAATGTAGGTTACACATGGTGTCCCATCTTCGGCCTTTGCAGCCATTTTTTCAAAAATAGGTGCAACCAAATCATACGCCTCTTTTTGACCACCAGGCATCATTGAGGGACCTTCAAGAGCTCCCAATTCACCACCAGAAACACCAGTGCCGATAAAGTTGATTCCTGAATTATCTAATTCAGCATTTCGACGCATTGTGTCTTCAAAGAAGGTGTTACCACCATCAATCAAGACATCACCTTTGTCCAAATGTGGAAGTAACTCAGCAATCACAGCATCAGTTGCCTTACCAGCTTTTACCATCATCATGATTCGACGAGGTTTTTCAAGTGAATTTACGAAGTCTTCAATTGTATAGCTAGGTACTAGGTGCTTTTCTGGATGGTCGGAAACGACCTTTTCTGTTTTCGAACCAGTCCGATTGTATATTGCAACTGTGTAGCCGCGACTTTCAATGTTAAGAGCTAGGTTCTTGCCCATAACTGCCATACCGACTACGCCAATTTGTGGTTTATCCATGTTGCTGCCTCCTATTTTTTAGTTCTTACTAATCGTAACAAAAACGCTAACAAAGTTAAAGTTTTTAAAACTAAATTTGATTTTAGCGCAAACAAAAAGCAGGAAAAACCATGGCTTTTTCCTACCTTTTGTTAAATAAACGAATTATTTACTTTTAACATCTAATACTTGTTTACCATCGTAATATCCACAGCTTGGGCAAACACGATGTGAAACTCGTAATTCACCACAATTTGGACATGGTGCCAAACCTGGAGTTTGTAATTTGATATGTCCACGACGATTACGTTTGCGTGATTTTGATGTTTTTCTTGCTGGTACGGCCATCAATAGCACCTCCTTTAAGAGAATTACGGTTTCCCGCTAATTTTATGTCTTACACTATATTAATACTACTTAGGATCAGAATCTTCTGAGTTAAATAGATCTTTTAGTTTAGCAAGACGTGGATCAACTTGTTTAATTTGCGCATCTTTTTCATCTTCCTCGGAAATAACTTCCCAATCATCCCCAGCGGGCATTGGAACTTTGCCATTTTCTTCATCAGGTGAAAAGATTTGCATCGGAATTTGTAAAATAATATTATCCGCAACAGCCTTTGAAAAATCAATTTGGTCATCCTGAACCGGCAAAACCGTTTCGGTTGCGTCAAATCGATCTAAACTTGTACCTGCTTCAACATAATATTCATTCACGGGAAAGTCTAACTGAAAATTTACTGGCTGTAATGACCGTGAAGACGGTACCACGATTTCTCCAGTAACTTTAGCTGAAACTAACACTGCATCCCGATCCTTAATTGCATACCCATCGACTTTAACCAGTTTCACATCCAAAACTTCCGACGTGC
Source organism: Pediococcus parvulus (assembly GCF_007990205.1). GTDB lineage: Bacteria > Bacillota > Bacilli > Lactobacillales > Lactobacillaceae > Pediococcus > Pediococcus parvulus. Next base: position 19,361 of record NZ_BJWE01000007.1, read on the forward strand.
GACTGATTAAGTCCTCTTTTAAATCAAGATTTTCATTAAAATGGAGGGGTTCCTTGTGTTTCATAAGATCAGAAAGTGACCAATTCATTTAAAAACCTCCTAATGCAACGAATGTAATTATACCTGTGCAAAAAATCTTTGTCAATGGAAATTCCTTGACAGTCACACTAAAATAATTGGTTTTCGTCCAATTGTTTGTTCTTGACCTGTTAATAAACTATAAATTTGGTCAGCTTGACAAGTAATTCGGTAAACAGAATCACTTTCTTCTTTTCCAATTCTACTCAGCACCAACAAATTCAAAACCTGCATTTGATGTAAATACTGTTGTCCAATTGGATTAAATCCAAGAACTCGAAACACTGATTTTTGGTTAAGCATTTGCCCTTTCTTAAGATTTAACGTAATAGCCAAACACAAGCGCTGCAAATGGGTATACGTATACCGTTTTGTTTTTAACGCTTGTATAAAAGTTGTAAAATCAGTAGTTTTCTGAATGATAGCTTTAATTCGATTTTCAATTCCTTCTGAAACACCATAAATTTGACCTATTTCTTCTGCCGAAGTAGTTAATACCCGATACTTCAGGTAGGGCCATAAATCGTTCCAACTAACTACAGGACCTGCCAAATCCTTTTTCGTTTGTTCCGGAATAAAAATCTCATAATTTTTATTTTTTTTAAAACGAGCCTGCCGAATCGCCGAAGCACTCGCAAAATGTGCAAAATTTAAAGATCGATCCGAATGATCGCTTTCTAGTCTTTGTACAGGGACTAACTTCATTTTAGAAGTTTCCACTTTTTGATTGGCCAAAAAATAATTAAAGGCCAAAATATCATTGGCAGTCTTTAATTCAGTCCCGGTTTGTTGAGCGAGTGTTTTAAATAGCTGCGCAGCAAAGCTTTGAGCATGATTCGAACCTTCAAATTTAAGATTCTGCGCTTTTTCAACTAAATAATTATAGTTTAACTCTGGGTGCTCACTTCCAAAAACCAAATAATCACTACCCAGCTGTGCTGCCATTGAAACCGCACCTTGCGCAAATAAATGAGCAGCTTGCATGGAAACATTGATTGGCAGTTCGATAACCAAATCAGCCTGACTACTCAAAGCCTCTTTCGCGCGTTTCCACTTATCAATGATGGCAGGTTCTCCTCGCTGTAAAAAATTGCCACTCATTAGCACCACTAACACATCAGCGTGCGTTAATTCACGGGCTTTGTTTAAAAGATAGGCATGTCCGTTATGAAACGGATCAAATTCTGCAATTACACTGCAAACTGTCATTTAGTCACCTACTTTGAACACTCGAAAAACCACCGCGTACTTTTGTCGTTGATAGCATCTCTGCCAAAATTGCTTGAAGTTTTCACATTCTTAAAGCCAACTTCATTAAGCAAACTCAAATACGTTTCCAATTCATAAGTGCGTTCATGATGTAATTCATTAATTTTACTATAAGTGTTTGTGGCGTCATTTTTCACAAAAAAGGTCAAGTCGTGCTCTACACTATGTGGTTCCTCAGTCTGATAGGTTGTCCATAAAAACGCCTGCTCGTCATCCACATAGTTATACATATAGCCAGGATAGATCTCATCTGTTTGATACGGCGAAATCACATCAAACAAGAATTTTCCATCCGCGTTCAAATGCTGAAAAACCTGAGCAAAACAGGTTTTCAAATTCTGTTTATTTGGTAGATAGCAAAAAGAATCTGCAAAACATGACACCACATCGTAATTTCCAAGTTCACTCAAATCTAACATGTTACCTTGCATCAATGGCAAAGTAACTTTGGCCTCTTGTGCATGTTCATCCGCCAAAGCCAACATTTCATCAGATAAATCGAACCCTGAAACCTGATAGCCATCTTGAATGAGTTTAACCGCTAATCTTCCACTGCCACAAGCAAGATCCAACCAGTCAACTGTTTTGTCAGACTGCCGTTTGGAAACAAAATCCAGCCACTGATCATACATGGCTGGGTCCATCAAATCATCATATAGTTTAGCAAAGGTCTGATAAATCATGCTTCAACCCATTTTTGAACATCAACAGGATTGGCCTGTGACCAAAGCTTTTCCAAATTATAGAATTTACGTTGATCAGTCTGGAAAACATTTACAATAACGTCGCCCAAATCAATTAGGATCCATTCAGCGGCACGTTGGCCTTCTACGTGGCGGACGGACACACCGTTTTTTTCATTTTGGTCAACAATTTCATCTGCAATAGCGGCCACTTGTCGATTTGAATTAGCACTCATAATCACAAAATAATCTGCCAACAAACTCACATTTTCCATGTCTAAGGCAATGATGTTTTCTGCCCGTTTACTACTTGCTGCTTTCACAGTCGTTTCTAAGATTGTTTTACTTTCTGTCAATGAATTTCCTCCTATTTTTCGTTCTGCCATGCGTTATATGTGGCAATGGTACCCGGATAAATGGGCTTTGCATTTTCAACTAAATAACTTAGCGTCTGTTGTGTTTGAAAAAAGACACCCTTTTTTAAACTTTCATGTGTGATCTGGCGAGCTTTGTCAACACCAGGGAAATCTCGACCAGGCTCGATATAATCGGCCATATAAACAATTTGATCAAGTTTAGTCATATAGGCTGCGCCAACTGTGTGACGGCGCACAGCGTTCAATATATCTTCGTCATAGATATGCAATTCATCTTTGATGAGCTCAGCCCCAACCACACCGTGCCAAATTGCATTACCATAATCCAAAAGAACCGGATTCATCTGTTTATCATTAATCACTTTAATAAAATCATGATCAGATCGTTGCTTGGCATAATCATGTAAAAGGCCAGCAATAGCAGCTTTTTCAGGATCTACATTGTTTTCATTTGCTAATTCCATTGCTTGCTTTTCAACCCGTAAACAATGCTGAAAGCGTTTGTCATCTAACTTTTCTTGAACTTTATCTACTAATTGTTTTCTTGTATAAGGAATTAAATTTTCTGAATACTCAATTGTGTCATTTTTTTCCATATAATTTATGCTCCCTAATGTATTCGCAAACTTGCTGTGGAACAAGATACCTTATTGAATGCCGTTTAGCAATCTTGTGGCGAATTAGTGTTGAACTCAAATCAATTGTGGGGGTATCAACCCATAAAATTGGATAGGCACTATGCACTTTCACTCCGGGCCGTTTAACACCCACGAATTGAACCATTTTTGCCAAATCAGCAATCCGATACCATTTTGGTAAATAAGCAACCATGTCAGCGCCAATAATAAAATAATATTGATTTTCCGGATGAGCACGTTTCAAAGCTATCAATGTATCATAACTATAGCTTTTCCCACCTCGATTGATTTCGGCAAGTTCAACACCGAAATTCGGATTATCTTCAACTGCAAGTTTGACCATCGCCACTCGATGCTTGGCTTCAATTGCAGATTTAGTATCCACATGAGGTGGAATAAAATCAGGCATAAAATCCACTCGATCAAGTCCGAGTTGCGAACAAACCTGTTCTGCCATGATTAAATGTCCCAAATGAGGCGGATTAAATGTTCCTCCCAATAAACCAATTCGTTTATGCACAATATCACTAACTAATTCTGTTTCGACAGTAACTTTTGTCTGTTGAACGGTTTTTGTCCGCGTCAAAATCTTTCACACTCCGTTGATTAAACTTAAATATCTTTAACCTGCAACGAAATATTGCGTTTGTCTTCGTCATCAGACTCTTTAAACAACACTAAGACATGACCAATGATTTGAACAACCTGAATAGCAGTATGACTTTCAATGAAATCCTTAACCTCTTCAGGAGTAACGTCTGCACTTTGTTGCAAATTAATTTTAATTAATTCATAGTTATTCATGGCACCATCTAGCTGATCGACCCATGCTTGAGTTAAGCCATTTTTACCAACTGAAAATTTCGAGCGAAAGCGTTGAGCCTTACTACGTAAAAATCTTTTTTGTTTTCCTCTTAAATTCATATTTTCCTCTTTCATTTTTAAACCAGTGGGCGACGGACGACAGTTGAGATGCCTCTTGGCGCCCAAATAGCAATCGTTGAATGACCAGGAACCGTAATCCATCCCAATCCCTCAATCACAACATCACTCTTTTCATCCAAATGAAATTCATGGCGTTGTAACTCTGGCAATTTCTCCAAACCTTCTTTATCCGGCGGTGTTAAAAGTTCACCCACATGCTTGGTATAAAAGTTTTCTGCGTTGCTTAACTTCGTCCGATGAATCATTAAATTATTTTCAAAATAGGTAATTACTGCGCCATGGCCACTTATATAATCAAATCGACCTAGACCACCAAAGAAAAGTGTTTGTTGATCATCCAATTGGAATGTACTTGGTTTGATTGTCTTTTGTGGTGAGACGTATTTCAAGTCTTTTCCGGTTAACACATGGGCCATCTGATCCTCATGGACAATTCCTGGTGTGTCAATTAACATTTTACCGTCTTCGAAAGGTATTTCAATTTTATCAAGAGTTGTACCAGGAAAACGAGAAGTGGTAATCAAATCCTGGGTCCCGTTGTTTAACCGAATAATTTGATTAATCAGGGTAGACTTTCCAACATTTGTCACACCAACAACATAGGCATTACGATTTTTACGATACTTTTCAATCGTATTTAATAAAATTTCAATTTCATCAAGATTTTTTGCACTCGTTAAGAGGACATCAAGAGGCCGAATCCCTTGTAAGTTGGCCTGTTGTTTCAGCCATTCTTTCATTTTGTTTCGTTTCAAAGACTTAGGAAAAATATCTTCCTTATTTCCAACCAGCAAAACTGGATTATCACCAACGAAACGATGAATCCCAGGAATCATACTTCCATTAAAATCAAACATATCGACAACGTAGACAATCAAAGCATCATCATCGCGAATTTGGCTCAATAAACGTAAAAAGTCGTCATCCGTCAATGACACAGGTGCAATTTCATTGTAGTGGCGTAAACGGAAGCAACGCTGGCAATAAACTTCGCCCTTTTCTAATCCCTTATCTAACGCACTCTGAGGCGTATATCCCAGTTGGTTTTTATCTGTTGTTTGAATTTTTGCGCCACAACCAATGCAATAAACTTCATCTTCGGCTTGATCCATTTATTTAATTTCCTCCTGCCAGTTCATATCTGGGTATTTTTTTGTTAACCTTTTCTGAATAAAATATTCAAAAAAACGATTTATCTTAGTATTCCATGCATCCGAATTTAATAGTGGTTTCACTAGTATACTGCGTGTCCCTGCTGAATTTGCCGCTAAAATATCAGTAAGTAATTGATCCCCAACCATAACCACTTGATCGGCATTGAGATTTAATTTTCTTAGTGCCCGGTGAATTCCAAAACCTAATGGCTTCAATGCTCTGGAAACAAATGGTAACTGTATGTTTCTTAGTGCCCGTTTAACCCGTGAATGACTATTGTTAGAAACAACGATAACCGGGATCCCAGCTAATTCCATTTGTGTGATCCATGTCCTTAATTCACTTGTGCCATCTGGATTATCCCAAGCAATCAAAGTATTGTCTAGATCAGTTAAAACCGCTTTTATTCCTGCTTTTTTGAGCTCGTTTGGCGTTAAACTATAAATCTTTTTCAATCGCCAAGTTGGCTTAAACTTTTCAATCATCCTACTCTCCTTAAAACACACTATCCCATCATTATAGTTGATTTTCACAATTTTTGCATTCAAAGTCGCTAGAATCTCATTAAGATTTTTAATTGCCTAAATAAAATCAAATTGTTTAAGGTTTTTAACCTTGTTGAGTTAATATTAGTCATAAACTAATTTACTCACATAAACAATAAATATTAATTCACTTTAAAGGAGTTTACTCAATATGAAGGCATTTGGATTTGAAAAATATGGTAGCCCTAGTGTTTTTGAAGAATTCAACCTTACCCAGCCCACTCCTGAAAAAGGACGAGTCATTGTTAAAACCCAAGCTTTTGCGATGAACCCTTTTGATAGCAAACTGCGTCAGGGAAAAATTTCATTTAAAAATGCTCCCCAACTGCCATTCGTCCCTGGAAGTGACGTCGCTGGAACCGTTGTTGATGCAGCACCCGATGTCACGGAATTTAAAATTGGCGACTCAGTGATGGGTCGTGTCGTTCGTGGTGCTTATTCAGAATTTGTGTCCGTCCCTCATTTAAAACTTATCGCCAAACCAAAGGAGCTGTCGTTTGCAGAAGCCGCTGGGATACCCAGTGCTGGTGTGACTGCTTATGATGTGCTCAAAGGGGCAGTCCATTTAGAAAACGTGACTTCCATTTTAGTGTTAGGTGCATCTGGAGCTGTGGGTTCAATGATTGTCCAAATTGCAAAAGCAATGGGTTTGTTTGTTGCAGCTACTGCCTCACTTAAAAACGCGGATTTTGTCAATCAACTGGGTGCCGACTTATTTATTTCTTCAGATCAAGTGATGCAAAGAAATTTTTTAGATCACGCACCGGTTGACGTTTTAATCAATGCCACTCCAACCGAGTTCACAGAAAAAAATGGTTACAGATGGTTAAAACCTGAAGGTCAATTAGTTAGCTTGAACGGGTTTTCGAAAGAATTCAAAGTCCAATTTGAAACACAATCCATTACCGATTTTAACGATGCTACTTACCACCAAAATAAAAAAGCCTTAGTTTATCTCACTGAATTAATCATGCACAATCAGTTACACGCATCAATTGCACAAACTTTCCCTTTTTCACTTGAAGGCGTCGTTCAAGGCCAGACTCTCTTGGACGACCATCATAAACCAGGTAAAATTGTTGTTTCCAAAGAATTAAATTAAGGCAACGCTTAACTGTTTATCTAATTTTTACAAAAAAAATCCTCGATTCTTGTTAACTATTTCAAAATGAAATAACCTAACAATTCGAGGATTTTTTACTAAGCCAAAGCCTTTTTAGCTGACTCAACTAAAGCTGTAAATGCTGCTGCATCACTAACTGCGAGATCTGCAAGCATCTTACGGTTCATATCAATGTTAGCAACTTTTAAACCGTGCATTAATTGGCTATAACTCATATCATTCAAACGAGCTGCAGCATTAATACGTGCAATCCAGATCTTACGAAATTCACCTTTACGGTTACGACGATCACGAAAGGCATACAAACCAGACTTCATAACTTGGTCTTTAGCAACCTTAAAGTTAGTATGTTTTGGTCCGCGATAACCTTTAGCAAGTTTCAATACGCGTTTACGACGACGACGTGTTACTGTTCCACCCTTTACTCGTGGCATAATAATTCCTCCTAGAACTGGTCACCCAGCATTTTATTCTTTAAATTAGACTATTTGCTGATTGGAGCTAGCATCTTACGATAACGCTTAACGCTCGTATGATCCATCATGCTCAATCCACGTAATTGACGACGTTGTTTCTTTGTCTTTCCATGGAATCGGTGACTTGTATAGGCATTTGCACTCTTAAAACCACCATTAGCAGTTCGTTTAAAACGCTTTGCAGCAGCGCGATTTGTCTTCATTTTTGGCATAATATGTTCCTCCTACTTTACTTTTCTGAAATTGGAGCCAGCATCAAAAACATGCTTCGTCCTTCCATTTTAGGATATTGTTCAATCGTTGCAACATCAGATACAGCTTTTGCCATCCGATTCAATACGTCACGACCAATATCCTTATGTGTAATGGCACGGCCCTTGAAACGAATTGATACACGAACTTTATCACCCTTTGCTAAGAACTTTTTAGCATTCTTAAGCTTAGTATTGAAATCATTCGTATCAATCGTAGGACTCAGACGAACTTCCTTAATGCTAACTGTTTTTTGTCGTTTGCGAGCTTCACGTTGCTTTTTTTGAAGCTCAAAACGGTATTTTCCATAATCCATGATCTTGGCAACTGGCGGTTTAGCTTTTGGGGAAACCAATACCAAATCAAGTTCTGCTTGTTCAGCTAACTCTATAGCCTCTCGTTTCGACTTCACACCCAATTGTGTGCCATCATCACCGATTAATCGTACCTCGCGAGCACGAATACCGTTATTAACCATCATATCAACAGCTATGGCAATTCACCTCCAAATTATTTTAAGAAAAAGGCAGAAAAAAACGAGGTGCATACACACCCCGCCATTAAGACTATTCCTAGTCTATTCATCGTTTTAGCCCAGCAATCTTAATTACTAAGGCGAGAAGCGGGTGCCTCTGCTTAATTTCTCAACTTGTCCAGAATATCAGATTCCAGAGTTTCTGTCAAGAATGCTTACTTAATTAAGCTATCATTCTTGCCACTGTCACCGGTCCGACTATAATTCTGAATTTCAGCCAACAAACTATCGATGAACATATTGTTATTTTCACTTTCAGATTCCTTTTGACCATACTTACGAACACTTACGGTACCAGCTTCAAGCTCTTGGTCACCTACAACTAAAACATAAGGAACTTTTTGTGTTTGAGCTTCACGGATCTTGTAACCCATCTTTTCATTACGGTTGTCAACATCAACTCTGATCTGTTTAGCAGCCATTTTAGCCCGTAGTTTTTCAGCATAATCACCATGGAATTTAGGATTAACTGGAATAATTGTCACTTGTTTAGGCGCCAACCAAGTTGGGAATGCACCCTTGTAAATTTCTGTTAAGTAAGCAGTGAATCGTTCCATTGTTGAAACTAAACCACGGTGAATCATAACTGGACGATGATCTTCACCATCGGCACCAACATAGTGCAAATCAAATCTTTCAGGAAGCATGAAGTCTAATTGAATCGTTGAAAGTGTTTCTTCGTTGCCAAGTGCCGTCTTAGTTTGAACATCCAGCTTTGGACCATAGAACGCAGCTTCACCTTCAGCCTCAACATAATCCAAACCAAGATCATCCATTGCAGCTTTTAACATAGCTTGAGATTTATTCCACATCTCATCATCATCAAAGTACTTCTTAGTGTTCTTAGGATCACGGTAACTTAAACGGAATGTGTAGTCTGTAATATCAAAATCATCGTACACTTCCACCATCAAACTAAGAATCTTTTTAAATTCATCTTGAATTTGATCTGGAGCCACGAAAGTATGACCATCATTCAAAGTCATTTCACGAACTCGTTGTAATCCGGATAAAGCGCCAGATTTTTCGTAACGATGCATCATACCAAGTTCAGCAATTCGAATTGGTAATTCACGATATGAACGAATATGATGTTTGTAAACCTGAATATGTGAAGGACAGTTCATTGGACGTAATTCCAACATTTCACCATCACCCATGTCCATTGGTGGGAACATATCTTCACGATAATGCTCCCAGTGACCTGATGTCTTGTAAGCATCCAAGTTCATCAAAACGGGAGTATAAACGTGTTGATAGCCATTGGCAACCTCCTTGTCAATGATGTAACGTTCGATGGTGCGACGAATTGTGGCACCTTTTGGCATCCAGTAAGGTAATCCGGCACCGACCTTTGGATCAACAAAGAATAGGTCCAAGTTATTACCAATGACACGATGATCACGATCATGAGCTTCTTGTTGGCGTGCTAATTCAGCATCCAAATCTTTTTGCTTCAAGAAAGCTGTTCCGTAGATCCGTTGAAGCATTGGGTTACTTGATTTACCCTCCCAATAAGCACCAGCAACGGATAATAGTTTGAATACTTTTACTTCGCTCGTATTTTCAAGTACCACACCACTGTTCAAAATAACATTGTCATTAATTTTATAAACGCTGACCTTGCCATCTTTTGCTTGAGCATGAACTAATTTAGCACGGTAAGGATCACCATCTACAACCTTAAGTGCTTCTTCTTCAGACAAAAATTCTTGCTCCAATGGCAATTTTGCTTTAATTAATTCAGCCATCTTGTCTTCAATGGCGGGTAAACTATCTACACTAATTTGTTCACTACCATTGTCAGTATCACAATAGAATCCATGTTCAACATTACCTTTGGTACCAAAATGAATATCTGAGTAGATTTCGTGGACTGCAGCTTCCAAGACAACAGCTGCAGTATTCCAAATAACCTGTAATCCTTCTTCAGAATCCTTAGTTACAATTTCAAGTTTAGCATCCCCATCCAATTCTTGGTCTAAAGATACTAACTGATCGTTAACTTTACCGGCAACAGCCTTCTTTGCCAAACTGACACTAATATCTTTTGCAACATCTAATACACTTGAGCCAGCTGCAACTGCACGTTTTGCACCATCAGCTAATGTAATTTCAATATCTGCCATATTCTCTTCTCTTCTTTCTAATTTTTTGTATAAAAAAATCCCGAGTACACAAGTATGCACTCGGGACGTTATTAACGCGGTTCCACCCAAGATTACAGACCAAGGCCTGTATCTCATTGGGTTCGATAACGGGAACAATCCGTCCTGATATTTCCACCAGGCTCAGAAAAGTGGTAGTCATTGGCGCTTCATAGGTGACTTCCAGCTATAGTCACCATTCCCTGAATGAATTCACAATGATCATGTCTTTTCTTTGATTTCAAAACTAATTAAACCACACTCTGAAAAAATGTCAACAACCAAACTCACATTTTTCTTTAATAATTTTAAATTTACGATTGGCGCCGATTGACACCAACCATTGTCACTTCAGTAGCTAAAAACTTAATCCGCTCCATCAGCCGTTTAGCCTTCAGCGGTTCTGATTCACCGCGCTGATTAATCTGCAAATGTTCTTTTTCCAATTGATCCATTGAAAAATTTGAACTGAAAAAAGTAGGTAATTCATTTTGCATACGATATTCCAAAATCACGCCTAAAACTTCATCTCGCACCCAGCTGGACATGGCATCTGCCCCAACATCATCTAACATTAAAATTGGGGCTTCTTTAATTATATTTAGTTTTTCTGCCAAATTATTTTCACCAATGGCGTTCTTCATTTCCACCGCAAAACTCGGAAAATGAACTAAGGTAGACACAAATTCCTGCGAAGCCAATTCGTTGGCAATTGCCCCCAGCAAATAAGTTTTACCAACTCCAAAACTGCCCGATAAATAAAGTGCCTTGTGAAAGTGATGTGGATCAGTCTCATAAGCTTGAACAAAATCTAATGCAGCATTCAATGCGCTTTGCCGATTTTCATCTGGGTAAAAATCTTCAAAGTGAGCTCGTCTAATCATTTTAGGCATATTAACCGATTTGACACGTGAATTGAATTCTCGTTGCTTTTCATCTGCCAAAAGCTGTTTACTAGGCTTATACGAAACTTCAATCATATGATTATTCACAATCAAAACTGGCTGATATCCCGGCATTAGCGTGGGTTCATGGCGGTTAAATTTATCTCTTTCTTGCACATACTCATATAATTTAGAAGCTGATCGTGCCACACTATCAGAGGATAATTCTGCTTTGTGGGCCTCACAGAAAGCTAAAACATCGGCGTCTTCATATACGGAGGACATCAGATTCTGAAACTTAGTATCTAATTTGCGCTTGCTCATAAGTTCTGTTAAGACCTTGCGTACGTTTTCCATATCTACTTATCCTCCTTATGCTGCTTGCGAAGCTCATTTAAACGCTTATTAAGCCGCGCTTGATCATCCTTATTAACCTTAGTAGTAGTTGCTGTATTGTCACTTTTGGCCCAGTCAGGAAGCGTTTCTTTAGCCACAACCCTTCTTGATTGAGTAACTTGTTTTCTGGTTGTGGCCTTAGCACTGGCAAAATTCTTAATTTGTAGAATTGCTCCTTCAGGTGTAGTCACATGTGCCCGACTCCAGTTATTGGCCATCGTATCTACCAATTTATTTGGTAATGTGGTAATTTCTCGATCAATAACAATGTATGAGATCAAAATATTGATCACACTAATCGGAAACAGATTACGATCAATTAAGTTTTTCAATAATTGACGTTCACTATACGTGACATAGCCCCCGTGAATCGAGCGTTTCAAATTTTCCAAATAAGTGGCCGGTGCATAGGCTTTTGCGGCCTTGATAAGTTCTTGATCTTCCTTAGTTAAACCGGTGTTATTATTAGCTTTTGCTTTTTCCAATGGCCCTGGAGTATCGACATATTTTTGATTTTGACTCTGATGGGCAGTAAAATTTTTGGCAATCTGTTGTTGCAGTTTTTTGGTATTTAATTCAGCCGTTACCAAATCAGTTGCTTGTCCGATTTGACGCGCCATTTCCACTTCATCAAGTCCATACAAAAGATGCTCACTTAAAATTAGTTTCTGCGCCTCATCTACAGAGTCCCACTTGGTAAATCCCTTGCTGAGTAACTCTTTTAATAAGCTAAAATCAAAATTTGGATTGCCCAAATTTATTTGTGCTGGCTTACTATCTTGGCCCGCCTTCTTAAATTCAGCTTGTGTTTCACGAATCAAAGAGTTTGGTTCCTTAAGTGCTTGTTCAGAAATATGAAACGCGGTTAAAAAATCGGTTGAAACATTCTTTAAGTCTTTGACATTCGTTTGAATTAACTTAAAGTGATCAGCCAATTCAGAAAAGCGACGTTCTCCCACTGCTTCTAGCAGTAGGCTACTTAATAAATCATCTTTGAAAAAACTATCCGGCAAAACCGGTTTTCCAAGTTGGTATACAAAAAAGTGTCCAAGCGAGTCTTCACCCTCATAGGACTTCAATAAACCAATTCCTTCAAGCTTTTGCCGACTTGTATAGAACTCTGGCAAATCACAGTTCAGAATGTCTAATAATTCCAAATGAGACTTTCTTTCTGAACGCATTCCAACTGGATTCATTTCAGTCCAGAGAGTTAAAAACAGACTAAACGCCTTGGCACCAATAATTGGTTGATATAAATAAGTGAGCACTTTTTGATCAAAATTACTCAAATACGCCTGCTGGGTAACTAAAAAGCCATCCTTAGGACTTAAATTTGCCCATCCCTCATTCATTACGCCTCGCCACCATCATCTTTATCTTTATGCGTGGTTGGTTTCTTCACTTTCTTGTCCTTTGCCATCATATCTTTAAGTTCTTTCATAAACACATTCATATCTTTAAATTGTCGATAAACGCTCGCAAACCGGATATAGGCAATTTCATCTACTTTAGCAAGTATATTCATCACATACTCACCAATGATTTGACTAGAAACTTCATTTTCGCCTAAACCACGAACTTTATTTTCAACCTCATCAACAATTTTCGACATTTCATCCGCACCGACTGGTCGTTTCTCAGCCGCACGAATAAGCCCACGAAGAATCTTCTCTCGATTAAATTCTTCTCGGGTACCATTTTTCTTAATCACCAATAACGGTGAAGCTTCAATTCGTTCAAATGTTGTAAATCTAAATCCGCATGCTTCACATTCTCTTCGACGCCGAATAACTCGTCCATCATCAGTAGGACGGCTATCAACGACACGTGAACCATTATGGTGACAGTGTGGACATCTCATGAACCTTTTACCTCCACTTACTAACGTAACTTCCTATTGTCAAGCCATTTTAACACTTGACGGTGGGTTTCTTCAATAGACCGACCGTTGTCAATCACAATATCAGCCATTTCAATCTTCTTTTTTTGTGACCATTGACTCAAAACTCTTTGCCGAGCTTCTTTATCTGAAAGACCATCCCGTTGTTTCAACCGCTCCAACTGAACAGCTGACGAACTGGTGACAACCATGATTTGATCAACTAATGATTGGTACCCTTGCTCTAAAAGTAACGGAGCATCTAAAACAATTAGGTTGTCGGAGCCTTTTTTGAGCGTTCGAATTTGAAATTCAATTCCAACTCTGATTGCTGGTTGCATAAGCTCATTTAGTTTTTTCAGAGCTTCAGAATCAGAAAAAACTAGATTTCCAAGTTTCTTTCGATTGAGGACATCGCCTTCAAAAATTTGATTTCCAAAAGTTTGTCGCAATCTTTGTGTTACTGGCTGCCCCGGTGCCACAATCTTGCGCGCAACTATATCTGCATCAATGACCGGGAAACCTAATTCTTTCAAATACTGGCTGACGGTGGATTTACCTGTAGCAATGCTACCAGTTAGACCTAATACAATTGCCATTAGTTATCAACTTCAATCAATTTTTGACAAAACGGACAAAAATGGGTACCACGTTGAGAAACCTTAATTCGTTTAATTAGCGTTCCGCAACGTTCACAAGGTTCGCCAGTACGTTGATAAACATGGAGTTGATTTTGAAAGCTTCCTGCATGACCACTAGCATCCAAATATGAAAAAACGGTTGTTCCCTTTGCTTTAATGGCTAAGTCCAGTTCATCAAAGATTTTTTGCCTAAGAGTCACAATTTTGCCAACCGGTACTGTATTAGTCGGTTGTAAAGGGTGAATTTTGGCCAACCACAAAACCTCATCACAGTAAATATTTCCTAACCCGGCAATCATATTTTGATCAAGTAAAAATGCTTTAATTGCCTTGTGATGCTTTCTCATTGTGGTTGTTAAATAATCAATGCTCAACGTTTCCGGCGTCGGTTCGGGACCAATCGTTTTAAGTCCAGCAACCGAATATTCTTCGCCAGTAGGCACTACCACCATTCGACCAAATTTTCTTGTATCGTTGTACCGTAATTCCGTCCCATCAGTAAACTCAAAAACCACATGATCATGTTTGTTGAGAGGCATTTCATGCGCTTGAACCGAGTATTTCCCCTCCATGCGTAGATGTGAAACCATTGAAATACCTTGGTCAAAATGAAAAATCAAGTATTTTCCACGCCGCTGAATTTCTACAATTGTTTTTCCCGTCAATGCTTTAACAAATTCTTTTTCATTTGGCAGAACCATTTTTGGATAATAAATATCAATTTTGTTTATTTTTTTATCAACTACAAGCGCAGTTAACCCACGTCTCACTGTTTCAACTTCCGGTAATTCAGGCATAGCAATCCTTCTAACTTTTACTTTTTAGCAGTATACCAACTTTTGCCATAAGCACTTTCAACTTTCAGCGGAACATCAAGTTTAATTGCGGAGTCCATCACACTAGGAACTAATTTCTTAATTTCTTCTAACTCATCATTAGGAACATCAAAAATCAATTCATCATGGACCTGTAACAGCATCTTTGTCTTAAGTTTCCGTGTTTCTAACTCTTTTTGCATTCTAATCATGGCAATTTTAATAATATCAGCCGCGCTTCCCTGAATGGGGGTGTTCATTGCGGTTCGTTCTGCAAATGAACGTTGATTATGATTGCTGGAATTAATGTCAGGTAAATAACGCCGACGATGTGCAATGGTTTCAACGTAACCTTTTTCTTTTGCACTTTGTACAATCGTTTCAATATAATTTTTGACACCAGGAAATTCTTGAAAATACGTATCAATGAATGTCTTGGCTTGTTTTCGTGAAATACCAATATTTTGTGACAATCCATAGTCACTAATTCCATAAACAATTCCGAAGTTCACCGCTTTGGCCTGGCGCCGAATATTAGGAGTTACTTCTGAAGCATCCTTCAATCCGAAGATTCGGACAGCCGTACTTGCATGAATGTCTTCATCGTTTTGAAACGCCGCTTGGAGATTCTTATCTCCTGTAATATGAGCCAAAACACGGAGTTCAATTTGAGAATAATCAGACGAAAAGATTTGTGAATCTGCTTGGCTAGGTACAAATGCCTGCCGAATCTTGCGTCCTTCTTCTAACCGAATCGGAATGTTTTGTAAATTAGGATCAATTGAAGAAAGCCGTCCTGTCTGCGTCAATGTCTGTAAATAGGTTGTGTGCACCTTTTGATCAGTAGAATGGACAACTTTCAATAACCCCTTCACATAAGTGGATTGAATTTTTGAAATTTGTCGATAAGCTAAAATGTTGTCAATGATCGGAGCTTGTCCACGTAAGCCTTCCAGAACACTCACGGCAGTTGAATACCCAGTTTTTGTTTTTTTAGAACTTGGTAACCCGAGTTTATCAAATAAAATGGTGCCTAATTGCTTGGTGGACTTAATATTAAACTTTTCGCCAGCTTCATTGTAAATGGTCTGTTCAATTTCACTCAAGCGTTCCGTAAATTCACTTTGCATCTGTTCTAAACGGCCAGTATCAACCTTGATCCCCGCAATTTCCATCTTAGCAAGAACTAAAGCTAATGGTAATTCAATAGTGGTATACAACTCACTTTGTTCATTTTGCTTAAGTTCTGTTTGTAATTGGGGTACTAATTTTTGAATTGCCCGCAATTTAGTTGCCAAATGTTTAAAAAAGACAGTATCATCTTCAGGAATACCCCGTTTGACTCCCGTTCCATATACTTCTTCATCAGTTTGAATGTCTTGGTAGCCATGGCGGTGCGCTAATGCACCCAAATCATTGGAATTATCGTTGGTATCCAAAAGATAGGATTGCAGCAAAATATCATTTTTACCATTTGTAAATAAAATTCCCAAACGATTCAAGCCAACATAAGTCCGTTTGAGATCGAAAACGTTGAGTTGTTTATCGGAATTTGTAAAAATGTCTTTAATCACCGGCTCTGATAACAAGTCAACATTACGCGTAACGTACCATTTTTCATCACACCCAATGCCAAAACCGGCAAATGCTGAAGTATGATAATTCTTATCAGGCAATTCTAAGTAAAACGAAATTTCACCCTGTAACTTGGCCACTTCAGTCAAATCTTCTTTTGTCAATTCAACGTATGATATATCTTGAAGAGTTTGCGAATCCTCAAATCCTTCTGTAGATCGCATTTGTTTTAAAAATGATTGAAAATTCATGCGTTCATAAAAATCAACTAAATTAGCCGTATTCTTCCCAGTATATTTCAAGTCTGCCAAAGTCACTTTAATTGGCGCCTGCCGGTTAATTGTTGCGAGTTTTTTACTGAGAAAAGCATTATCTTGATCCTCAATCAAATGCTCCTTAAGTTTGGAAGTTTTCATCTCATCAACATGTTCATAAACACCCTCAACCGAGTCGTATTGTTGAAGCAGTTTTATTGCTGTTTTTTCGCCCACTTTAGTGACACCAGGGTAATTATCCGAAGTGTCGCCAGCAAGGCCCTTCATATCAATAATTTGAGCTGGTTTCAAGCCTAACTTTTCTTGAACATGCTCGGGGGTGTAATCCTCAACTTCACTAACCCCTTTAATTGTAACCGAAACCGTGGTCTTTTCACTTGATAGTTGCGTTAAGTCTCGATCACCAGTGACCACAGTTACTTGATAGCCGGCATCTTCTGCTTGCTTTGAAAGGGTCCCAATAATATCATCAGCTTCATAATTAGCCAACTCATATGTTTTAATGCCATATCCTTTTAACAGTTCACGCAAATAAGGCATCTGTTCAGAAAGCTCTGGTGGTGTCTTTGACCGACCACCCTTGTAATTGTCATACATTTCAGTTCTAAAGGTTGTTTTGCCTGCATCGAATGCAACCAACGCATCGGTTGGCTGGACAATTTCTAAAATATGATCCAACATTTTATTGAATCCATAAATCGCATTAGTATGGAGCCCATCCTGATTTGTGAATTTGCTTAAAGCATTATGGAGCGCAAAAAACGCACGAAAGGCCACACTGTTTCCATCAATCAAAAGTAATTTTTTATTGGCCATTTTATTCTCCTTTTATATTCATAGCTTTATTTTAACAAATTCCAGACACTTATTGTTACGAATCGTTTCTTTAATTTAGATTGATTCCAGCCGTTTTAAAAATTTTCTAAAAAAAACAACCAACCTGTAATAACGCACAAGTTAGTTGCTTTTTCTAAAAACTGTTAATCACGACTACCAAATCCACCAAAGATTTGTAATAAGAATTGGAATAGGTTCAAAAAGTCTACATAAAGCTGCAAAGCACCTTGAGTAGCTAATCCGTTCATGGAAACCCGATCCCCATATTGTAAATAAATAGCCTTCATTTTGTTAGTGTCCGTCATTGATAGCCCGGCAAAGATGATCACGCCAATAAACGAAAAAAGATAATCAATCACTGCACTTCGTAAGAAGATGTTTATAATCATCACGACAAACAACGCAATAAATGCGGCAAACAATTGATTGCCAATTCGTGTCATGTCTTTGTGTGTAGTTGCGCCAATTACCGACATGGAAACAAAAGTAATTGCGGCCGCAATAAACGCCGAAGCAATGGTGGGTAAATTAAAGGTTAAAAAGATAACCGAAAATTCTAACCCAAAGAATAAAGCAAACAACGTTAACATCAAAAAGCCAGTCTTAGCATTTTGAAGAGCTTTTCTACTTGCCGTGCCACTGAAAACCAATAGCCCAATTAAGACGATTATGAAAATAAACGGATGTCCTGAAAGGATTGGCATCATCTGTGCTCTAAACACAACGCCACTCAGATAGGCAATAAGTGCTGAAAGCGCAACGGCATATCCCATAAATCCATACATTCTTGTCATAAAGGTACTGAGACCTACTTCAGTGTTAACAAGATTTCGTGGTTCTTGCATACCAAACTCCCTCTTTCTTTCATTTTGAATACATTCTATCAGATTAAAAATTTCAATCAAGGAAAAAGGTCAGAATTAGTCAAATTATTTAATTATTTTTAAAACTTAAATTGCTAAGGAGTTCCTCATAAGCCTTTTCATAGCGTTGTACATCCCCAGCACCCATGAATACAACTACCGCATCATGATAATCTAAAAGTGGCGACATATTATCGACCTTTAGAATCTCGCCGCCTTTATTAATTTTGGCACCCAAATCTGCTGATGAGACTTTACCATTCTTTTCACGAACAGAACTAAAGATGTCGGTCAAATAAACTTTGTCAGCTAAATTCAAGCTTTTGGCAAAATCGTCCAACAAAGCAATTGTCCGACTAAAAGTATGTGGCTGGAAAACGGCGATAATTTCTTTTTCAGGATATTTTTGTCGGGCAGCATCAAGTGTTGCTTTAATTTCCGATGGATGATGGGCATAATCGTCAATAATTGTCATATCAGCCACTTTTTTCTCAGAGAAACGCCGTTTAACACCCTTAAAATCTAGTAATTCATCTTTAATTTCGTTTAAATCCACTTTTTCAAAGTAAGCCACTGCAATGACAGCTAAACTGTTTAACACGTTATGTTCGCCATATAAATGAATTTGATAATGACCTAAAAATTCATCTTCATGATAAACGTCAAACTCAGAACCCAGCGTTGTCCGTTTAATATCACGAGCTTGGAAATCATCATTCTTGCCAGTCCCGTAATAATAAATTGGGACATCAGCCTTTAAGCGACGTAAATTTGCATCGTCACCCCATGCAAAAATTCCTTTTTTGACTTGTTGAGAAACGTCTTGGAAAGCATGATAAACATCTTCAATACCGGTATAGTAATCTGGATGATCAAAATCAATGTTGGTCATGATCATATAATCTGGATGGTAGGCCATAAAGTGCCGCCGATACTCATCAGCTTCAAAAACAAAGAAGCGGGCATTCGGAGTTCCCTTACCAGTTCCATCCCCAATCAAGTAACTGGTTGGGGCCACACCGCTTAGCACATGAGAAAGTAAGCCTGTCGTACTTGTTTTGCCATGAGCACCAGCAACACCGATACTGGTATATCCAGACAGCATTTTTCCTAAGAAGTCATGATATCGAGTGACGGACAATCCCATTGCTCTTGCTTTTTTAATCTCAGGATGATCATCTGTAAATGCATTACCTGCAATGACCGTCAATCCTTCTTTAATATTAGCTTCATCAAAAGGAAGAACCTCAATGCCGGCCTGCTCTAATCCGCGCTGTGTAAAAGTATATTTTTCGATGTCAGACCCTTTTACTGTATACCCTTCATCATGAAGAATTAACGCTAGCGAGCTCATTCCCGAACCTTTAATACCTATAAAGTAATATGTCGTCTTGTTATCCAATTTTTCTCTTCCTCTTTATCAGTTTTGTTAACAGTTTACCACAATAAAAACCCGTTTTTTATCGAAATCAGGGCTGTTCATCATGAATCTTTTTCAAATCTGTTTGAGTAAAATAAACTTCACGTGGTTTTGACCCGCGAGCTTCCGAAACGTAATTCTGACTTTCAAGTTGGTCAATAATGGTTGCCGCGTGATTATAACCAATCGAAAAGACCCGCTGCAACTTGGATGTGGAGATGGTATCCTCATCAGCCAGATACTCTAAAACGTCTGGTAGTAACTCATCTTGTTCATCAATTTGTTCAACCTGCTTTTTCAATAAATCTAGATCGAATTCATAATGGGGTTGCGATTCAGAACGAATAAACTCAGTAATTTCATCAATTTCGCCATCGACATAAGATCCCTGCAGCCGAATCGGCGTACTTGCCCCATTACCCAGAAATAACATATCTCCACGGCCCAACAACCGTTCTGCCCCACTATGATCCAAAATTGTGCGCGAATCAATTTGGCTAGAAACCATGAATGCCACTCGCGTTGGGATATTATTCTTAATCAACCCGGTGACCACGTCCACACTAGGTCGTTGCGTCGCGATGATTAAATGAATTCCTGCTGCTCTAGCCTTTTGGGTAATCCGGACAATATAATCTTGAACTTCAGAGGAAGCGACCATCATCAAATCAGCTAATTCATCAATGACAACTACGATGTAAGGCAAATAATCTGCAGCATGACCTGATGTTTCAGCTTTCTTATTGAATTGTTCAATATTACGCACTCCAGCGGCTGCTAACTTTTCATAGCGCTCATCCATTTCGTTGGTGACCCATTTTAAAGCTGCTGACGCCGACTTAGGATCCGAAATGACAGGAGCAAGCAAATGCGGCAATTCATTATATGGTGCCAATTCAACTGTTTTGGGATCAATCAAGAGTAACCGTACTTGCCGTGGCGTCGCCTTATAAAGAATTGAAATCAATAAACTGTTGATAAACACACTTTTACCTGAACCAGTTGCCCCCGCAATTAAGCCGTGCGGCATTTTTCTCAAGTCATAAACGCGTGGTTGACCAAACAAGTCCACCCCTAAGGCAATTGTTAACGGTGACTGACTTTCCTTAAAGGCAGCTGAGTTTAATACTTCTGACAACATAACTGGTCGCGATTTAAAATTTGGCACCTCAATACCAACGGTACTTTTACCTGGTATTGGGGCCTCAATTCGGATGTCTTTAGCTGCTAACTGTAATTTCAAATCGTCCGTTAGGTTGGTAATCTTATTAACTTTTACTCCCCGTCCCAGTTCAATCTGAAACTGGGTGACAGTTGGCCCGACCGTCCAATCCACAACCTTTGCATCTACCCCAAAAGCGTTTAAAGCGCTGTCCAAACTTTGCACCTGATCCTTTAACCACTCTGATTGGGAGTCCGCATCCAGTTTAACAGGAGGTTTCAACAAGTCAACTGACGGAAATTGATATCCCATCGCCGTTGAATTTTCTGAAGATCCAAGTGCTGTGGTTGTCGGCTTTTGTGGTGTCATCTGACGTGATTCAAACTGACGCTCACTGGAAAATGCCGGGTCTGCTTCATTATCAATTTGTGAATGCGCCATCTGGACTGGTGCCACACTTGAACTCATGGACATCTTAATTTCCGCCGATGAACCGTGATCTTCACTTATCGAAGGTTCTTCACTAGCTGGCGAATAATTCGTCTCAGGGGCCGAATCAGGTTGAACCGTTGGTGCTGCCTTCACAGCTTCACTTTGATCTTCCGATCGATCATTTGCCATTGCCGCAGAACGCAAAATTGTGCGTTTATCTATGGCTTTTGGCTGCTCTAAATTAACCGCCGATCTAGCATCCTGATTATTTAAAAAGGGAATATTCGTTTTTGAATGCTTTTCAATTAATGGTTTCCGTCGTTTTCCGTGTTTCTTATTCACTTGTTTATTTAGCGAATCCTGATCTTTTCGAAAAAAAGCAGGACCATCATAATGCCTCATAATTTCGTTCACCCAACTTTATTTAGTCTTAAACAACTTGGCACCCTGTGAAAAATCAAACGGCGCCCCAACTTTAAATTCACCATTATCGGGTAAAATTAATGCGCCCTTCTTTTGAGGAGCGTTTGGCAGATGTAATTCTCTACCAGAACAAATCATGCCAAAACTATCAACCCCACGGAGACTACCAGGCCAAATAATTAATCCGTCCGGCATCATTGCCCCCACTTTAGCTACGACAACTTTAATTTGGGATTTCATATTAGGAGACCCACTTACGATCTGAACCTTTTCATCATGGTCAACAAGAGTTTGGGTAACCAGCAAGTGATCTGAATCTGGATGTGGCTCAGCCGTTTCAACAAACCCAACTATAAATTTGCTTTTAGTATCTGCTTTTAACTCTGGATCAAAACCAACTGACTTTAAATACGCATTTAATTTTTCAACTTGTGCAACTGTTAGAAAAACTTGACCCCGGGTCTTTAAATTACCTAATAGCTCAGAGATTGCTTTAAAATTAAAACCTAAAGTGTTATTGGTTTTGGGATCATAAATCCGGGTGACATTTTCTTTTGTGGCAACCGATTGCGTTTCTGTATCTGGATTTAAAATGCAAACTAAGACGTCGCCTAACTCTGTGGGATTATAACTACTGATTAACATAGCGTTTCCTTTCTGTTTTAACTCATTCTGATATATTATTTTAAACGATCTTGGTATACTATAACTATAAATAGGAACTAAAAGAGGAGTGACTCATAATGTCCAAAAAAGAAACCGTCATTACACAAGTTGCAATCGGCTCAATTGGTTTAACAACTGGCGCCTTGGCAAGCTGGTTTTTATTTCATAAAAAACGGGTTTCCGCCAACGCTATTTTGGAAACTGTTCGCAAGGCTTTCTTAAAAGAAGGTCCGATTGAAGGTTCCTGGATAGAAATGAAACAAGCACCCTTGCAAAAATTTGCAATCAAAACAAACGTCTATTATGGCGGGATTACTCGCTATGAAGACGGGGACCTAATTCAATACGAGTTTTTAGCAGACGCAAAAACAGGCACAATTATTGATATTTATCGTCTCTAAAAATGACTTTTTAGTTTGTAAATGCGCTGTCCTTTTTCACTAAATTTGTGTTCATACTCGGTTTCAACGTTCTCCAGTGCTTCATCACTATGATGCAAATCTAAATAAACACCGTCAAATACCAGGCCAAAATTATTCATACTTAAAAGGGAGTATTCGAATAAGCCCTGATTATCAGTTTTTAACTCAATAGCTCCATGTTCCACCAAAATTGTGCGATAAACTTGCAAGAAGGTTTTGTAAGTCAGTCGTCTTTTTTCGTGCCTTGTTTTTGGCCAAGGATCAGAAAAATTCAAATAAATACGGTCAATTTCACCATCCTCAAAATATTCATTCAAATCGGCCCCATCAGCTAAAACCAATTGTAGGTTTGGTAAGCCATTGGCCAAGGCTTTTTTCAAGGCAATTGCTGCCACTGAACGTTGAATTTCAATACCAATAAAATTAATTTCCGGATATTTTAAAGCCATTTCGACAATAAAATGGCCCTTCCCCATGCCGATTTCAATCCGAATTGGTTGTGGCTTTTTAAATCGAGCCTGCCAATTTCCCTTAAATTCAATAGGATTGGTACTTATCACTTCAGGGTGAGCCGCAATCAGCGGTTCAGCCCATGGTTTATTTCTAACTCTCATTATTTTTCCTCAAGTTTCTCTTCAAAATTCCGTCATCAATTAATTCTATAGATTGTCCCCACACGCGTCAAGAATTCATTTTCTTAATTCGACTAGGAAAATAAAGCTTAACTAAGAGCCAAACTTCAATTACTCCTAGTACAAAACTCAAGCCGGCTTGCACTATAGAAGTATTTGCGATGCCGACAACCAACGCAAATAAAATAACTGTCCCCACCAGCAAACGACTGACTAACCAATTAAAACCTGCATTTTTGATTGCATTCTTAATGGGATATAAATGTGTGAAGACATTTTCATTATAATTGACTAACAAAGGTAACAATTGAAAACTGATTAAATAGATAAACAGGATTTGCAAAAACAGCGACAAATACATATTTGGCACAAAAATCAATAGCACCATTCCCAAAATAGTCAAACGAAAATATAAGCCACTATAAATCGTACTCCGCATGAGTGCGCGGGAAAACAAATAAACATATGGATTTTTTGAATGACGATCGACCATAGTGAGCAGCCGGTCTAAATATTTACGCCGATGAACCGTTCCGTGGACATTCGGTACATCTGTAAACAAGTTAAAGAAACGATAAATCCTTAACATTCGCTGCTCTTCAACGTTAACGGCTAAATTCCAGCTTAACGATCTTTGTTGCCACTGACTGTTTTCTCTAAGTACTTCAATCAGGCTCTGTACAATTGACAAACCAATAGCAATCCAAACGTTCAAATAAATGCCCATGATCATCCATAATATGGGTAAAATCCAGTCCATTACTAGGCGTTGCCACCACAAAAAAACTTGATTTTGATATAACTGATTTAATGCCATAGAAAGTTGACCAAATTTTAGAATAACCACGGTAATCCCAAAGCCCAAAATTTGCCAGCCGGAAAGATGAAACGCAATAGCCATAAATGGAAATAAAACTGCTATTCCAACAATTTCAACACAGGCACTAAAAATTGCACTATGCACACGGGCTTGTTTTAGGTAAGCATGCATGTCATGTTCTCTAGGAAGCAAAAAAACTGGGTCAGCTTTTTTTAATAAGGTCGCTAAATTGCCTATTTGCAGAATTACCACTAAACATAAAATGGTAACCGGTCCTGCCCACCAACTTGTTGTTTTAAAACCTTTCAAGAAATTGGAATATCCATATCCAAGACCACCTACCAAAAACATCAAAGCAATCACAAAATGATCATTTAAAACGTATCGTAAATATTTCAGCATCTCCAGAAAGTGAGCACGTTGTCTTTTCTTCCAAAGATCAGTCATGTGATTCACCCTCTCTTGCCAATCCAAGATAGATATCTGTCAAAGATTGTCCTAAAGTTGGATTCTGTTTTCTTAAGGAAGCCAAATCACCTTGAGTTTGAATTTTACCGCTATGAAGCAAGATAAATCGATCACAGTATTTCTCTGCCGTATCCAAAACATGGGTGGACATCAACACAGCTGCACCATGCGATTTTCTATCATTAATTAATTTCAATAAATCATCGGTTGCTAATGGATCAAGTCCTAAAAAAGGCTCGTCAATAATGTAGAGTTTGGCATCTGTCAAAAATGCACAAACAATCATCACTTTTTGTTTCATTCCTTTGGAAAAATTATCAGGAAACCAATCCAATTTGTTAGCAAGCCGGAATGTCTTAAGCAATTCGGTTGACCGTTGCCAAGCTCGAGCTGCATCTAAACGATATGCCATAATCGTAAGGTTGATATGTTCTTTTAAAGTCAATTCTGGGTATAAAACGGGTAATTCGGGAATATAAGCAATTTGTTTTTTATAGGCATCACTATCTTGATAAACTGTTTTCCCATCAATCGTGATTCTACCCTTCTGTGGCGTCAACAACCCAATGATGTGATTTATAGTTGTTGATTTTCCGGCTCCATTTAACCCGATCAATCCAACTAGTTCACCCTCGTGGACCTCAAAATTAATGTCTTTTAAAACAGGGATTTGTGAATATCCGCCGACTAAATGCTCAATTTTTAAAACCATTCTAGTTTCTTCCTCTTTCAATACTTGATTTGATTCGATTATATCATGATCTTCCCGTTTTCACAGGTTTCATGAGCAATGTTCTTTTGGGCTTACCTCTAAATATTGGTATAATGAAATCAATTAAGAAAAAGAGGTAATCAATATGGCTAACAAACGTGATGCATCTTGTATTTTTTGTAAAATTATTGATGGTGAAATTCCTAGTTATACAATCTACGAAGACGAAAACATTAAGGCCTTTCTAGACATTTCTCAAGCAACTCCAGGTCATACACTCATTGTCCCCAAAACTCACGTAAAGGACATTTTCGAATACGATCCCGAGTTAGCTTCTAAAACTTTTGCTAAGATTCCTTTAATTGCACAAGCTATTAAGGCTAGTAACCCCAACATCATTGGTATGAACATTGTTAACAATAATGGGTCAATCGCCTACCAATCAGTTTTTCACTCTCATTTTCATCTTATTCCTCGTTACTCTGAAAATGATGATTTCAAAATGATCTTCGGTGACAACACAGATTCCTACTCGAAAGAACAACTTGTTGCTATTCAAACAAAAATAAAATCTGAACTGGAGGCTTAAAAATGGCCAAAAAAAAGAACCACCGTTTACTCAAGTTCACCATTTTGTCCCTGCTAGGATATCGTGGTGGTAAATATGTTCTGTCCCACCCCGATTTTTTAACTAGTATTAAGCAAAGTTTTACAGAAACCATTGAAAGTATCCATCATTTCGGCCAAGCAGTCACCAAATTAAAGGACAGCACTCAAAAATTACAGCAAGCTGTTGCCGACAGTCAACCCACTTTAAATGCCATTCAAAAAGATGTTGACCACTTTCAATATAAATTACAGCCCCGATTAGAAAGAATTGAAAAGCTGACTCAAGATATTAATAAACAACTAGATTCTATTGGTTCTGATAAACCAACAAAATAATGATTCATGAATATAGTTTGAATTTTTATTAAAGATTCATGTAGGCTTATAAAACAAACGGTTTGTATGTTATGATGGTAATTGAAGTTTTTCAAACAATTTAGTTAGGATGTGTTTATGGATGAAGAAATGGTTAATTGCATTAGCCAGCGTTTTTATGGCAGTGAGTTTAGCTGCATGTAGTAAAACAGTTGCAACAACAAAGGGTGGTAAGATCACCGAAAGTGCTTATTATAGTAGCTTGAAGTCAACTTCAAGTGGTAAACAAGTGCTTCAACAAATGATCTTGAATAAAGTTCTCGAAAAGGACTATGGTAGCAAAGTTTCTAAGAAAACTGTTACTAAGCAATACAATGCTTATAAGACAGAATACGGTACCTCATTCAAGAGTGTTTTGACACAAAACGGAATGACAGCTTCAAGTTTTAGACAAGAAATTCGTTCTAATTTACTTTTGAAGGAAGCCGTAAAAGATAATGCTACAATCACTAATGCTGATCTTAAGAAAGAATGGAAGACCTATGAACCAAAAGTTACGGTCGCGCAAATCCTTGTTTCAAAGAAATCAACTGCAGAAACAGTTATCAAAAAGCTTAAAAAGGGCGAAAGCTTTACTAAGCTAGCCAAACAATATTCTACCGACAGTTCTACTAAGAACAAAGGCGGAAAACTTTCAGCATTTGACGATACTAATACTTCTTTAGATTCCAGCTTTACTAAAGCTGCATTTGCTCTTAAAGAAGGCGAATACACCACTACTCCTGTTAAGACAACTTATGGTTACCAAGTAATCAAGATGCTCGACTATCCTTCTAAAGGTAAGATGAGTGATCATACTAAGGCACTTAAAGAACGTATCTGGACTGCTGATATGAGCAGTAGCTCTAAGTTAAAAGCTGTTGTTGCTAAGGTTCTCAAAAAGGGTAATGTTTCAATCAAAGATAGCGATTTGAAGAATGTACTTTCAGATTATCTATCAAGTTCAAGTTCTTCATCTAAATAAGTTCCAAAGTAAAAAGATCAACCAACTTCAAGTTTTGAAGTTTGGTTGATCTTTTTTTGCGCTTATTCTGATTGATGGCCAATTCGTTTATAGAAGTTACGTCCGTCCATTCCAAAAATACGTTCTGAGAAAGTGCCGTCTTTAGTATGGCTAAGTGCCCCGGTGACCATCTGAATGGACGCATCCAAATCATCTAACGCATGTAAGACAACCGCTTCTAATAATAAGGGTTCAATTGGTGAGCCATATTCTTTCAACCCATGATGCGAAACGATCATGTGCCGTAACAGTAAGATGTCCTCACTACTATCACTAATTTTCAGTTCTTGGCAGGCTTTGACAATTTCGCCGTCCATGATAACAATATGACCTAACAGATTTCCCTCAACGGTATAGGTTGTGGAAACTGGCCCTGATAATTCAATTGTTTTACCTAAATCATGTAAAATGGCTCCGGCGTATAATAACGACCGATCCACTTGAGGATATTGATCACTGACACTTTTGGCAAGTCGCAAAATAGATATTGTATGAAATGCTAGTCCACCCTGAAAGGCATGGTGATTTGTTTTTGCGGCCGGATACGTATAAAATTGTTCATCATACTTCTGGAGTAAAAAGCGGACGACTCTATTCCAATTTGGGTTAGTGATGTCAAAGAGAAGTTTGCTGACCTCTTCTTTCATATCAGCAACCGTCATTGGTGCTTTTTTTGTATACAAACTGGGGTTACTAGGTTCTGTTTCTGTTGCCAGTCTCATACCCAAAATCTTAATTTGCGGTGTTCCCTTGTAGTTTTCTCGTTTACCATTTAAAAAAATAACTTTTCCAGCTTCAAAGTTCTTAATATCTTGGGAACTAGCATCCCAAAATTTACCACCAATATCGCCGGATCGGTCTTCAAAAACCATTGCGAGAAAATCTTTACCATTTTTGGCCACACGTACCTCAGCACTCTTAATCAAAACAAAAATGTTTAAGGTATCATCAACTGCAAAGTCAAAAAGTTTTTTACTATCCATTATTAACCGCTCCTTATGCTTATTTAAGCCGAATTACTTGAGACTTTGTATCTAAATCATCAATTTGATCATCAGCTGTAAAATAAATAACTTGATGTTCTTCACTAATCTGATTAAGTAGCGCCATCACATTTTGCTTCCGGTTTGAGTCAAAGTTGACAAAACCATCATCGATAATAATTGGCAAACTGACTAAATCAGCCATCACTTTTACAAACGCCAACCGAATTGAAACATACAACTGTTCGGCGGTTCCTTGAGAAAGTTCCCCCACTTCGGAGCTTTGGTGATCGGAATCAAATACAACAATTGTCTCGTCATCGAAACTAATCTTATTGTACCGTTTATTGGTTAACAAAGAAAAATATTGTTCAGCATAGTTCATAATCTTTGGTAATCGGCCTTGACTAGCTACTGATAAAGTTTCATCAATCCATTGAGCTGCTAATTTTTCGGTCAACCAATCACGTGTTTGGGCCAAGATCTCAGCCTCTAAGTTAGCCTGTTGTTGTTGCAAATTAGCGTAGGTTTCATCATTTGCTAATTGTTGCATTTGTGTGTTCAAAACTGTCTTTTGTTCAACTAATTTTTCCTGTTCATCACGCAACTGGGTCAAATTATTTTCTTGCCTGTGCAATTGGGATTGAATTTCTTCCTGATCAGAAAAGTGTTGCAAGTCTGTTAAAGTACTTTCCCCTAATTGCTGTTTAAGCTGGGCAACTTGTCCTATCATAGCCTCTTGATCAAACTGGGCTTTCTTAGCAGTCTCAAAACTTTCCCAATTTTTCAAAGAAAGTTTCTGGAGATATTCTGATTCAGCTTGCTTAGCTTTTTTACTTTCCAGTTCAACTTGATTAAAACGATCCTGATAATATTTTAGATCTTGTTTATTTTGGTGAGTAATCTTTTGTTCTTGTTCAATTTTTTTGAAATAGTCTGCTAGGTTCTTTAATTGCTGATTAATTGATCCTGTTAAAACTACCCAATCGGCCAATATTTTCGTTCTTTCATTAAACACCGCAATGATTTCTTGATTGTTATGTTGCTGACTTTGATTAGCTCGCTGATCTTCAGATAATCTCTCAAATCGTTTTAAATCATTTTGCATTGCCAACCAGGTTTGTGGATCAGTCTGCGAGATCCCTTTAGCCACACCAAATTTTTGAATCCGCTCGTTCACGTCCTTGCTTTGCTCTGTGATTTCTTGTAGCTGTTTTTGCAAACTTGTCACTTGAGTTTGTAAATCGTCTTCAGCATGATCTGTCTTGTTCTCATTTGGATTGATCAACCATCCACCTAGAATGATGAGTAATCCTAACACTAATAAACCTATTTTGACACCCATTGACAAACTAAGCGCCCAAGGCAAAATGATAATTATAAAACCAATTACTGAAAAGCTCATTTTTAGCTTGTCTTTTGAGTTATTTGAGTTAGGATTGGACGTTTTAAGCAGCTTGTCTTGTAATTCAACAACTTGGTTTTGCAGATTTTGCTTTTCGCGAGTTCGCTCACTTTTTTGCTTTAAATCACGTTGAAGCTGATCAAACTCCTCTTCACTAAAAGGCTCCGGAACTGTTTCTTGAATCCCCAGTTGACGCCGAATTTGATTTTGTTCCGCATCAATTTCAACCTGCTTTTTTCCCAACTGCTCATCTTGAATCACAACATTTTCAATCTTATTTAAATCCTGACGAATGTTCTCAAATTCTTGTTCATGGCTACTATAAAATAAGATTCGCGGATTTTGTTGTTCCTTTTGTTTTAGGTCGGAAATTTTTTCTTGCAGAGTTTGAAGTGTTTGTGCTGCTTCACTAATCTGCTGGTGATTATGTTCAACAGCCTGCATTAAATCGGAAGATATTTCCACAAAATGGCTGTTTAGTTTAGGCGCAAGCTCAAGATATTTTTGATAAGCATCCCAGCCAGACAAATCATGTTTTAGCTTATCTAGTTGGGCTTTGCTAGTTTCAATTTTTACCTGCAATTGCGACAACTTAGTTTGGTTCAAATTCATATCAGTCGCGTATTGTTTATACAATTCAGTTTCATTTGCCGCTTTTTGAACCGACTGACTAAGTGAATCATATTCTTTGAGTAACTTATTTAATGGCCGCACTCGTCCTTTAGGAGCATAAATTTTATCGGCACTCTTTTCAAAGGAACTCTGGAGGCCAATCCATTCATCGCTGCCAACTGCCCCAATTTTTAAAACTCGTTTACGAAATTCATCCCGATCTAATTGGCGCACCTCGGCTAATTCGCTTTGACTAAAACTAAACATCTCATTGAAAAGTGTTTCATCAACCGAACCCAACAAATTGCTCAACTCATCATTTGCCAAAACTTCTTGTGTTGCCACATTTGTTATGGTTAGCTTGCCGCCACTTTTTCCCTTTACACGGGTCAACAAGTACTGCTCATCATGGTTCTCAATTAATAGCTCACCGCCGTATTTGGACCCATTTTTGGGTTCATACCTCAAATAACGGTCAGCTCCTCTTTTGGTGCGAAAGCCAAACAAAACACTTAAAATAAACTGGCGTAAGGTAGATTTTCCGGCCTCGTTGGGACCTGAAAACACAGTTAAGCCATTCGTTAAATCAAACTGTTGGTCTTGCCATTTGCCAAACCCATAAACATTAATCTTTAGTATCTTCATCGTTTTGCTCCTCACGACCACCATTTTCAAGTAGTAAAGTTTCCGCTAAATCCTGGAGTTGTGTATCTTGAGACTTTTCATTTAGGGCTTCAGTAATAAATGAATAATTCAGTAATTTCCCCGCAATTTGAGTCACGTTTTCTTCAGTAAAAATCTTTTTGCGACTTTGCTCCCAAAACCCACTATCCAAAGCACTCAAATTGGATAGTTCTTGAGCTGGTACTGGTGTAATTTCATAAACCCAAGATTGGCTATTTTTAAGAAGCTTTTGCTGAACAACTTCTAATAAACTACCATCTTTAATTCTTGTTAAAACCGCTCCAGATAAGGTCTGGACATTTTTTATTTTGACATCAATAAAGTTAGGTTGCTTATCAAGCAGAATTTCGATGTGATGTAAAATTGTTTTCACAATCTCATCAAACGTGTCGGCCGCCGTCACCTCAATCGTGAGTTTTTGCCAATTAATCACTGAGGCTTCCTTAAATTTCGGAATGAGTTTTTCCCCCTCACTTGAAACCAAATAAAAGCCCTTCGTTCCTGGTTCATTTTTATGCCGTCCTTGTAAATTACCAGAATAAATAATGGCCGGATCTTCATTTAGAACCTGACGTTTGTGAATATGGCCAAGCGCCCAATAATCATAGTGTAAGTTTAATAATTCGGTTTCGGAAAAGGGAGCGTAGTTCGCTTCTGGTGCATTTAAAGAATCCAAACTACCGTGAACCGTACCAATTTCGAAATCAGCTTGATCACGTCCTGGAAATTCGGCCACAATATCTTCTTTCACAGCCTGTTTATCATAGCTAAAGCCAATGATAGAAACGGTCGTCCCATCCTTTAGCGTCAACTGCTCTTTTTGAGGATTACTTGAAAAGACATGCACATTTTTCGGATAATTAATAATTTCCGTATTGTCATTTAAATAATCATGATTACCATAACTCAAATAGACCGGAATTTGTTTTTGATTTAAGCGTTCGAATTGTTCGTTAACAAACAAATCCGCCCTAATGCTGTGTTGAACTTGGTCAAATAAGTCTCCTACAATTAAGACAAAATCCACATTTTCCTTAATGGCCGTCGTGACTAAATTAGAAAACGCCCGATACGTAGAATCATGAATAAGCTGCCACACTTGATCTGGTGCTTTTCGTAATCCTTTAAACGGACTATCCAAATGAATATCTGCTGAATGAATAAATTTCATAGTTTAACTCCTTGATTCATAAAAAAGGGCCAGAACAAATCATCATTTGCACTAACCCTGTTTGTATTTAAAATACGCTTTTTGAAGCGTTATTCATCTTAATTTTGATACAATTCTTGTATCGGTTTAGTAATAATTTGATTGATATCATTTAAAAGTTGGTTCAAATTGCGTTCTTTGTCCATCAACGCCTTAATGACATCCACGTTGCCAACTTGACTCGCAACTTCGCGTGCATGCTTCATCTCATCGTCAGTTAGATCTTCACCATTCATCTGTTTTTGCTGCAAATTAACTTGAACTTCTTGAAAATCTTTAAAAAGTTCATATGCCTTAGGATCTTTCTTCATTTCTGCATATGCTGCACTCAAACTCGTATACTCAGTTGTTTGGCGAATTTCTTCTTCCATTTTGTTTGCAGTATCGTAAATATTAACAGCCATTGTCTTCCTCCTAGATGTTTACGCTTTTATACTGATATTGTATCATACCAAAGCCGGTTTGATACGCGCATTCAATAAAGTTTAATTACCACCAAGAAAATTCTTGGCTTTATCAACCCATTCACTTGCCTTTTGCTTAAAGGATTCTGTTCCTTTTGAAAAGCTTTTTTCTGCGCTAGAAGTACCATTTTGAATACTGTCCCAAATACTAGAACCTGAACTGGAACTTTCCGCGGTAGCTAAAGTAGACGCATTGGTGGTATTGAAACTCGTGCCAGCAGTATTTGGTAAAATGCCTTCCATCTCCGCCTTAAACAAGGAGCTTAAACCAACTCCACTTAGGTTTTCCAAATGGTTCGTTTTGGTGGTATCGTCAAAGCCTTCCCATGTGGCTACCACCGTATCTGGCGTATAGCCAATCATCCATTCATCAGTGGTTGCGTCGCTAGTTGAGGCACCATCTACCTCAGTACTACCGGTCTTACCGGCAATTGTGTACCCAGCAGGTTTCGCATTCACGCCAGTCCCATATGAATCACTATAAACACCTATCATCATACTTGTCATTTCTTTAGCCACTTTTTTGGAAATCACACGTTTGGTTTGTGTCGTATTATTCACAATAGTTTTTCCAGAAGAATCCACAATCTTTCGAATAAAACCGGTTTGCGCCAGTTCACCATTATTCGCAAAAGCCGTGTAAGCACTTGCCAACTGGTAAGGCGAAATACCTGTCGTTAATCCACCCAGAGCTAATGCCAAGTTCTTATCACTTTTATCAATATTCAAACCGAACTTTTGAACAGACGCATACCCTTTAGCCACACCAATCTTATTAAGTAACCAGACTGCTGGGGCATTACGACTCTCCGCCAACGCCTTATACATTGGCAACGAACCCACATACTCATTGTTATAATTTTCTGGGCGATACTTGTTTGTCCCGTAGGATTGTAACTTGTCCGTCAAAGTAGAATCGTAGGAATATCCGCTAGACAATGCTGGTGCATAAACGGCAATCGGCTTCAATGTTGATCCAGGTTGACGTTTCATCTGGGTTGCACGATTAAAGCCCCTGAAAACGTGCTTGCCACGTCCGCCGACTACAGCGGCCACTCCCCCCGTTTTAGGGTTGATCGCAATTGAAGCCGCTTGTACTTTTGTCCCATCTGATGCATTCGCAGGAAAATAACTAGAATTCTTGAATTTTTCCTGCATACTTGTTTGATCGCTCTGATTCAAGTACGTGTAAATTTTGTAACCACGATTCATGATATCAGATTCAGTCAAACCATAGCGACTAATTGCCTCGTTGATTACGGCATCAAAGTAATACGGATACTTATAGCCACTGGTATCTGAAAAAGTATTCGCGGTTGTTAAAGCCGTTCTTTCATACGTTTTTGCTTGAGAAGTCGTTATTTTTTTATTTTCGGCCATCAAGCTTAAAACGACATTCCGTCGTTGTTTTGAAGCCGCGGGGTGATCGGCCGGATTATATGCACTAGGTGACTTCAATATCCCCGCTAAAACAGCTGCTTGGGGGACTGTTAATTGACTTGCAGAAACCCCCAAATAGCGTTTAGAAGCATCTTGAACACCCCAGACACCGTTCCCAAAGTAAGCATTATTCAAGTACATTTCTAAAATTTCTGATTTAGTGTATACATTTTCGACTTCAATCGACAAAAACAGTTCTTTTGCCTTGCGCGTAAAGGTCTGTTGTTGTGATAATAGAGCGTTTTTAACCAGCTGTTGAGTTAACGTACTACCACCACCACTTATATAATTCCGCCTTAATACTTTATTCACTGCATACAACAATGCCGCCCTACCAATTCCTTTAACAGAGAAACCATACTCTTTATAAAAGCCTCTATCTTCAGTTGATATTACTGCATTTTGCACATTGATTGACATCTTGCTTAAGCTGACCCAAGTTCCCTTTTGAGAATACAAGGAGCCGGCTTTTTTATTTTTTGCATCATATACGACCGTTGGTTTTTCTAATTCTGTCTTTAGGTCAGCAACATTAGCCGTTTTGGCCCGGTAAGTCAGATAACCACTCATCACCAAAAAAAAGCTTAAGAACAAAATAATCAACCATCGCGTTAATTGAAATCTTCGCCAGTAACGACCAAAAAGGACTCTAAATTGACGCCAATATGGCGCTAAAAAATGACCAATTCGTTTAATTACCGTTAAAACCGAAGAAAGGAAATTATTAGTTTTCATAAAAGTCTCCGTTTAAATAGAATGTTAGCTGTATTGTATCACAGTTTAAGAACCCCTTTTAAATCCTCATCGAATTTTAAAAGACCCTTAAAAAGCGGCTGAATAATTTTTCTTTTTGAAACCACAAAAACAGAGCAAAACTAGATTTTAACGATAATTGAGCCGTCGTCAAAGCTTCTGGTTTTACTCTGTATTCTTATTAGCCTTCAGCAGATAAATAATGAGCTAACTTTTGATGTAATTGAGTTGCTAATGCTTCATCGGGACTAAAAACCACAATCGTATCAAATCCCGCTAAAGTTCCAACGATTTCTGGCATCTGTGTATCATCAAAAACAGCTGCCAATCGATTACCATCATTTGGTGTTGTTTTAATAATATTAACAAACTGAATTTGATCAATTTGTTGTGCCGTTTGCTTAAAGGTTTTAAAAAGAGCTTCTGCTGGATCTTCATCATTGGTTTCAAAAATCATATACCTTTGATGACCTTCATGATCGGTTCCCTTTACAATATGCATTTCGCGCATATCACGAGAAATAGTAGCCTGCGTTGCCACAACTTGATGAGTTTTCAACAAGGTCATCAAATCATCTTGCTTCGCAACTAGTTGATTTGCAATAAGGTCTTTAATGATCTTTTGACGTTCACTTTTTTTCATAACTGCACTTCACTCCCGTATTAACTTTCTCAAGTATACCAAAATTCAAAAACACATAACAGTCTAGGCTTCTTCGGTATAGATTTCTGGAAAGAAAAGATATTTACGTGAATACTCCAGCTCAGTTTCATCAACTAATTCGTGAATAACTTGGCCAGCTGTTTCTCGGGTAGTGCCCGCAATTGTGGCAATTTCTTTAATTGTTAACGGAAACGGGATTTGTCTGCCGCCTTCCAATTCTATACCATGATGATTATTCAAGTACTTTAATACCTGCTCCACTCTTTTTGTTGCAGATGGAGTCAACGCCCTCTGAATAAAAATCTCCTCTTCTGAAACGACTTCTTGCATCTTTTTAATAATCATTAATGAAAATTTGTGATTACTTTTCAGCAAGCCCTCAAACGTTTTTGTTGGGATAAAAATGACTTCTGCGTTAGTCAACGCTGTAACTGTATAACAATAACGACTGTCAACAAACATCCCCCGTAACGGAAACAGCATATTGGGACTGAGAAAGCTCACGTAGGACGCGTCCTCTTTGGCATCGAATGATCTGATTTTTAAAAAACCCTTTTTTAATATAAACGTGTAATTTCGATCATCGTGCTGATCAACCAAATTCTGACCCTTGGCAATCTTCTTGTAATGCAGACAACTTACCACCTTTTTATATTCGGAAGCTTTAAGAATATGACTTCCTGGGACATGTGCTAGATGACGCTCAAAAATTCTTTGTTGCTTGGGGTTAATCATATAGTTAGCCTCTTTTCAAAAAAATATAATGTATCTATTATCCCAGAAACAGATATAAAAGCCAAGAATTATTCTTAAAATAGTTTGACGTGATTTTTACTCACACTGATTTAAGAAATCACCTAATTTTTTCAATCCAATCTTTAACGTTTCTGTATCTGTACAGTAGCCAATACGAGCATGCCCTGGCATATCGAATCTAGATCCAGGAACAATTAATACGCCAGTCTTTTGCAACAACTCTTCGCAGAATTCTTCATCATGCATTTGAATATTTAGTTTGACACAGGCTGTTGAAACTTGTTCTGGCATAATTATTTCTACTTTGGGTTGATTCTTGACCCACTGCTCTAAAATTTTATGATTTCTTTGTACTAATTTTCCGTTACGCTGTAAAATGGCCTTTCGGTTTCGCAATGTCATACAAGCCAATGTATCATTAACCACACCGCCTGAAATCATTGTATAATCCCGATATTTTCTAAATATGTCGGCAAGTTCTTTAGACTGAGTTGCAATCCAACCAATTCGTAATCCAGGAACAGAATACGTTTTTGAAAGGCTATTTACAGAAATTCCCTTTTCATATAAATCAGCGATATCTGGAAATTCATCAATTTTATCCACCGGCTGATAGACTTCATCAGCTAAGACATAAGCGCCAACTTTTCTAGCCAACAAAACGACCTGCTCCAACAACGCCTTATTGAGGAGGCTGCCAGTTGGATTTTGAGCATTATTTAAACAAATCATCTTGGTTTTTGGCGAAATAAGCTGTCGTAATTGAGCCAAATCAGGTTGCCAATTTAAACTCTCTTTTAAATCCCACTCATCAACTTTCACGCCCAAAGACTTGGGCAAATCATACAGTTGCTGGTAACTGGGATATAAGGAAATGATGTGATCTCCGGGGTTCAATAAACTGAAGAGTGCCAAAAAGTTTCCACCGGTAGCACCATTTGTCTGTAAAATATTTTGACTATCAACCTGGTCGTATAGTTGCGCAACTAATTTTTTAAATTCTGGTGATCCTTCGATCCAACCATAATTTAATTTAGTGTTTAAATATTTAGTAAATGTCGCTGTCGGATCCTGGCTATCAAAACTAAGTAATTCCCCCAAAGTTAGTGAACTAATTGTGCTCTGCGAGATATCAAATTGAGCCGCTTTTTCATTTTTGTTTAGCCATTCTTCGACACCAAAGCCTTTGATTTCCATCTTTGTTTCCTCCTCAAATATAATTCGACTCAATTAATACCTCAACATATCTATTGTATCAGGTCTTAATTTTGCATGCTTCGAGATTCCCTACTTTTGAAATGAGAAATTCTTCTCATTTTCGGCTATTTTGGCCTATATTTAAGAGGTTGAGGAAACTTTTTCCCCAACCTCTTCTTTTTTATGAATTTCATTAGGTAAAACATGATCAATATCCTCACTTTTACCTAACTTACGATTTTTTGTAAATTACATTTCTGATGGTGCTTGGACACCCAAAAGGCTCAAAGCAATTTCTAGCACAACACTGACACTTTGAACAAGTGCAAGGCGCGCATTTAAATCGTCGTCTTCAACTAACACTTTTGAATTGGCATAGTATTGGTTGAAAGATTTAGCTAAATGTAGCGCATATTTAGCAATAACTGAAGGTTCATATTCCTTTACTGCCCGTAAAATAGTCTCTGGAAATGCTTGCAAGAACTTCAATGTTTCCCAAGCATTAGGATCTGCTAAGTTCAAGTCGGTAATTTTCACTTTATGATCCGACTTTCTTAAAATACTTTCCGCACGTGCTCTTGTGTATTGCACATAAGGACCAGTTTCGCCTTCAAAACGAACAACTTCGCTCAAATCAAAATCAAACGAGTTCATACGCTCATTTTTCAAATCATGGAAGATGACAGCTCCTACCCCAACTT
This sequence comes from Pediococcus parvulus, assembly GCF_007990205.1. GTDB lineage: Bacteria > Bacillota > Bacilli > Lactobacillales > Lactobacillaceae > Pediococcus > Pediococcus parvulus. Next base: position 57,762 of record NZ_BJWE01000007.1, read on the forward strand.
CATGCGCGACCTTATCAGCATCCTTCAAATCAGGGTTCTTAGATTGAATTTGTTGTTTAGCTAAATCGATGGCATCATCTAAAACTTTATCTAGTAAGACAACTCGACCAGAACGAGTTGACAGCTTCTTACCATTCAACGTGATTAAACCAAACGGAATGTGGTGGATATTATCTGACCAATCAAAGCCCATTTCTTTTAAAACAGCTTTCAACTGTTTAAAGTGATTAATCTGCTCTGCACCAACGACATATAAAGATTGTACAAAGTCATAAGTCCGTTTTCGATAAATAGCAGCTGCCAAATCACGGGTAATATACAGAGTTGCGCCATCTGTCTTCTTAATTAGCGCCGGATTCAAATTATATTTATCAAGGTCAACAATTTCTGCTCCTTGACTTTCTTTTAAGAGGTTCTTATCCTCTAAGAGTTGAACAACTTCATCCATTTTATCATTATAAAAAGCTTCACCCTTATAGGAATCAAACGTAATTCCTAACTTATCGTAGATCCGTTTAAATGATTTCAATGAAACAGAACGGAACCATTGCCAAAGTTCAGTGGCTTCTTTGTCGCCATCCTCAAGCTTTTTAAACCATTTGCGCGCTTCATCATCTAGTTCAGGGTGTTCCTGGTCTTCTTTATGAAAACGCACGTAATATTCAAGTAATTTATTGATTGGATCAGCTTTAACTTCTTCTTCACTTCCCCAGAGTTTGTAGGCTTCAATAAGCTTACCAAATTGGGTCCCCCAATCGCCTAAATGATTAATTTTAACGGGTTGGTAACCCGTTTTGGATAGCAAATTGGCCAAAGAATTACCAATTACAGTTGATCGCAAATGACCCATTGAAATTGGTTTAGCAATGTTAGGCGAAGACATATCGATTGGCACTTTACCGTTATTACCGATTGTGGCATCCCCATAGTGGCTATTTTGCGTTAAAACGGTTTGTAAAACTTCATTACTGAACGTACCTTTATCTAAGAAGAAGTTCACATAAGGTCCTTGTGCTTCAACTTTTTCATAACCAGATTTATTGATTTGTTCCACTAAATCCTTTGCGATCATTTGTGGGGCCTTGTGCAAAGTCTTAGCCAACACAAACGTTGGAAAAGCATAATCTCCAAGATTTGTCGCCTTTGGTACTTCAATCTTTTCGTAAACTACCTGCTCATCTAACTGATTATCTAAGGCATCTACAATACTTTGTGCCACTTGTTTCTTGTAATTCATCTTTAGTTCCTCCATTTATAAATTCAAATTAAAAAAGTCTCTTACAAATAAACTTTGTAAGAGACGAGAAAACCCGCGGTACCACTCTAATTGATTTTAAAATCCACTCAATTTCTTAAATTATAAACATAAAAGCACGTTCACTAACTTTTTCTATTCGGCTTCCACCATTCCGAACTCGCTAAAAGAAAATGAATTAGGTACTACTCTCTTACGGAAAAGCGGGCAACGGGAATCGGACCCGCGACGCAAGCTTGGGAAGCTTGAATTTTACCACTAAACTATGCCCGCAAACACAAAAGTAAGTATAGCATATTGACCAATTTTTGTCATGAATGTTTTCATCTAACTAGTCACTTACTAACCTACTCTATCATAATTATTTTGCTCTTAACTTTGTTGCTAATTCAATTGACTTATCAACCAAGATTGATTGAGAATCAGCAACTGGAAATTTCAGTTCAGGAGCCAGTTCTTGCGCGTAAGATAATTCCGTACAACCTAGAATAACAACCTCAGCACCTTGCTCTTGAACCATTCGTTTCACAATTTCATGGAAAAGCTCACCATCAACCTGATTTTGGTTTTTAATATCATCAAAAATTAATTCAGTCGTTAGCTTTTGAATTTGATCAGTTGGTTTCACAACTTCTAAATTCTGTTGAATTAGTTCCCGATCATAAATGCCATCAGTCGTGGTTCCTTTTGTTCCAATAACCCCAATTCGCTTAGCATCTGGATAATTCTTTTTGATGTAACTTACAGTTTCTCGTGGCATATGCACAATTGGTACAGGTGTTGCCGCTTGTAAATCATCATAAAAGTAATGAGCAGTATTGCAGGCAATCACAAAAAAACTAGGTTTTAATTGACTTTGTTCCTTAATATCCGCCAACAGATCAGGTAATGGACTTGGTTGAGAATGGTCCATCAGATATGTGGAACGATCTGGAACTGTGGCATGGTTTACTAAAATATAATTAAAGTAATCTTGGTCTTGATGAGCGGGTGTTCGTTTGTTTAACAACCGCAAATAACTTTCCGTTGCCGGTGTCCCCATACCACCAATAATTGTAAAGAAATCTTTCATTTAACTCATCCCTTGTTTTCTTCAAAATAACGATCAAAATTTTTAGCATAGTTGTGATTCATCCAAGTCAATAACGCAAATCGCTTAGGATTCATATCTTTTTTATCAAAAGCTGTCATCCCATATCGTTTTTGCTTGATAAGTTGTAAGGCGGTTAATTTATCTCGGTTATCACGGGCATATTTTTTGAACACCCGAATTGGCACGCCTAACCATAACTGATGGGTATCCTCAGATCGGTTAGCATAGACAGTCGGCTTATTCTTCAAATCTTCGCTCACATAATCTTGCACAACCCACTGAGCAAGATTATAACCATTCAACGTCACAAAGAAACTGCTTCGTCCTTGGCGTAAGTTAATTTCAAATAGTTTATAGGTCTTATCACGAGAATCATACTTCAAATCAAAATTAGCATAACCGGTAAAATTGATCTTTTCTAAGAAATCTTGGATCGTCTTATAAATCGTCGAATTGTATTCAGGTAAAATTGCCACATAATTGCCGATAGCAGATGGTGCAACATCTTCTAATAGAGGATGACCCAAACACATCATTTTAACGTGATGATACTGATCCACATAGGCATTCAAGACACGCATGTTACTGTCATCACCAGGGACAAAATCCTGTAAAATCAAATCGGAAGTATAGCCATTGTCGTAAATCTTCCCAACAATTTCATCAAACTCCGCACGTGATTGAATACGAAAGGCCTTTTTTCGACCCTCAAAATGAATATCAAGCCATTCCACACTGTTGGCAGGTTTTAAAGCGACTGGATAACCAAATGGTTCTTCAATTTCTTCAGAACTTTCATATTCATCTTTAGTAATGATTCTAGTCTTAGGATATGGTAAATCAAACTCATCACAAATTTTATAAAAACGTTCTTTGTTGTTTAATTGACGTAGCAAATCATAATCAACATATGGGCAAATGAAGGTTTTAGAAAGTTCTTCTTTGTGTTTTGAAATTAATTCGGCATATCCATCACCCATTCCAAGCAAAATCACCTTTTCAGAACGATTTTCATAACGCTTGGCAATCTTCTTCATCGTTTCAAAGAAAACGGGATCCTCTGAAAAACCAGGAATCAACTCCAAATCCACGATTTTTGTGAATCGGGTTGGAGCTAATTCTTTTTCTGCAAATGCTTTGACCTTTTTGCCAGTCATTTCATAAAATGAACGCGCCATTCCATATGCATTAAAATCACTACCTAATAGCACTGGTATATAATCATTTTTTGAGTTTTCCATTACGCCAATCCTTTCAAAACTTCTTTTGCAACTTTCATATCTGTTGGCCAAGGAGTATCAACTCCTCTGACTTTTTGATATGGGTCCTCTCCTTTAGCTGCTAAGACAACAACATCCTCTGGACGACTAATTGAAATTGCCCGTTTAATTGCAGAATAACGATCAATAACTTTTTCAACCTGCACTTTTGTATGATCAATGTAGCTGTCAATCACATCAATGATTGCACTTGGCTCTTCAAACCCTGGATCGTCCGTCGTTAAAATTGCAACATCTGCATGAGCAGTGAGCGCCTCGCCAAAGCCCTTTCGCCGAGAAATTCCCTTGTCTCCTGGACTACCCACAACCACAATCATACGTCCTTTTGGATACTGACTTTTTAAAAAGCTCAAAAGGGCATTCATGCTGGCATAATTATGGGCATAATCAACATAGATGACCCCATGATTTTTCGAAACCACGGATTCCATTCGGCCCGGGACTTTCATCTTTGTTAACAAGTTGTGCGTTTGATCATAAGTCGCACCAGCTAATCCGGCAGCAATCAAGGCACTTGTGGCGTTGCTTTGATTATAGTCACCAGGCATACTCAAATCATAACGACCATCAATCTTTAAAGCTTTTGCTCTTGGACTTACTGCTTTGACTTCAATCTCGGTCAATCGCAAATCATCACGATCATTATAAAAAACAACATCAATAGGAACTGCGCGATTAATTTTAGCATTTGCCTGCTTAAATAAATAAATTTTTTCTGGATCTGTCGTTGCACGAGCAGCCTGATAAATTTCTTCAAGATGAGCAGTTTGTGCATTAATCACACAAACATCCGAATTAACCATCAATTGCATTTTACAATGCAAATAATTTTCAAATGTCGGATGTTCATTACGGCCAATATGGTCAGGCGTAATATTCAGGAATACTCCTACGTCATAATGTAGACCATATACCCGATTTCGTAAATAAGCCTGTGAGGAAACTTCCATAACAAGCGAATGCATGCCATTATTGACAGCTTCTCGCATATCGTGAAATAAATTTAACGATTCAGGCGTTGTTAAATCAGATTTAAATTCTTGTTCTGGTTTAGGTCCCGTTATACGATCAATGGTTGAAAATAAGGCAGCTTTATTTTCCGAAATGGTTTTTAAAATATGGTGCGTAAAATAAGCCGAAGTTGTTTTACCTTTTGTGCCTGTGAAAGCAATGATAAACAAATCATTTTGCGGATAATCATAAAAAGCTGCCCCTATTAACGCCATCGCTTTGGTCACGTCGGTTACAATAATGCCACACATCATTGGAACTTCTTCAAATTGCTGTTCTGCAATGTAAACCGTCGCGCCTTTATCCTGTGCGACTTTTAGATAATCTGGTTTAAAATTACCCTTACAAAAGAAAAGGTCATTGGCAACTGCATGACGAGAGTCATATTTAACCCCCGTTATTTTTTGATGATCGCCTTTAACATTATTTACTATTTGTTTCAGTAAATGATGTTCTTTTAAAATCATGGTAATTTCGGCAATCTCGAGTGCCATATTTTCCATCTCCAAATATTAAACTTGTGTGCGACGAACTAACTTACTTGTTGTGGCTGTAGTATTTTCTGGGAAATAAACTTCATACCACAAAATAAAGGTGTAAATTGTAAAAATCTTTTGCATACTTGATTTGCCATTAATATGTTCATGCAGAATATGCATTAAAGCCTCTGGTTTGAAAAAACGTTTGGCAACATCAGAGTTAAAGGCTGTTTCAATCCGTTTACGATACTTGTCTTCTTTAATCCAACTCGCAATTGGGGATGGGAAACCCATCTTCTCTTTCTTCGCTACTCGTTCTGGAAGTTCACTTTCAGCAGCCGTTCGCAAAGAAATCTTTGTCTCTTCTTTATGAATTCGAGTTTTAATTGGCATCGTTGCCGCAAACTTAGCCACTTCTTTATCAACTAATGGTGTGCGAACTTCCAAGGAATTACACATACTCATCCGATCTGCCTTATGCAAGATATCAAATGGTAGCCAAGTATTGATATCAAAATATTGCATTTGAGTCATTTCATCTTTGCCCTTGACCTCATCAAAAATATGTTTGGTGTAAGCACCAGAATCCACATTTATACTAGGATCACGTAAGATTTCATCCCGTTCATGTTTGTCAAAAACATAATTAACTCGGTAATAACGTTCACTTAATGGCTCTGCACCTCGAACTAAGAAACGTTTGCCATGGAATCTTGGCAGATTTTGAACCAGTTTAGCAAGACCTGTACGCACAAACTGAGGTACCCATTTTTGATAACGTTCAAATGGAAATGCTTCTAAATAAGTGTTATACCCACCAAAGAATTCGTCGGCACCCTCACCTGACAAGGCAACCTTCACATGTTCCCTTGTCCCTTTAGACAAGTAATAAAGCTGCATTGCTGAAGGATTGGACAATGGTTCATCCATGTAATACATAATGGTTGGCAAAATATCAAAATAGTCGTCACCATCCATCGTTAAAGGTGTGTTTTGTTGATGAATTTCTTTTGCAAATTCAGTCGAATAACTTAATTCACTGTACTTTGAATTATTAAACCCAAGTGAAAATGACTGAATTGGCTTTAATTTAGCTGCTTCAGCCAAGACATAGCTTGAATCGATCCCACTTGATAAGAAACTACCAACTTCCACATCCGCAATCATATGAGCCTTCACAGAATCCTTGACAATTCCGCGGATCTTCTTGGCATCACCTTCAATGGTTTGTGATTCGTCAATATGATCATAATTAAATTTAAAGTACGTATGGGTTTCAGTTTTGCCGTCTTTGTGCAAGAAATATGTTCCAGGTAAAAGTTTGTACACATTCTTGAACATTGTTTCTTTTGAAGGAATGAATTCAAAACTTAAATGAATTGGTAGCAATTTTTCATTGAATTCTTTGTGGAACTTTGGATGCTCCAAAAAGGCTTTGATTTCTGATCCCCAAAGGAAGGATTCACCATCATCATAATAGTAAAGCGGTTTAATTCCAAAATGATCCCGCGCACCAAACACTTCTTTTTTCTGCGTATCATAAATCACAAAAGCGTACATTCCGCGAAGCTTTTGTAAAAGGTCTGCCCCCCATGCATCATAGCCATGGATCAACACTTCGGAATCTACATCAGTTTGAAAATTATATCCTAATTTTTTTAATTCTTCACGAATCTCTTTATAATTGTAAATTTCACCATTAAAAGTTAAAACTTTGGTTTTCGTTGAGTTCAGCATTGGTTGTTTACCATGTGCCAAATCAATAATTGAGAGACGTCTAAAACCTAAAGAAGCATCTTCGTCTTGAAAATAAGCCTCATCATCTGGACCACGATGTTTAATCCGGTCCGCCATTGATTTAATAACATCAGAATTGACATCAGTTTGGTTGAGATACCCCACAAATCCACACATTTTATAGACTCCCTTTTTTTTCTTAGTTATATTAGTTATTTGATTGATAATTTAACGACTTGATCCTCAATTAATAAATTACCGTAACAAAAATATTTTACCAAATTTAGCACTAGAATACTACCAGCAGTGAAAACTCAATAATTGCCATCCGTCTTTAATCTTATCTTGATTTTCCATTTTTATTGTCAGCAGTTCTTGAAAATCGTTGAAATTTGCTAATCCTTATGTAATAGTATGATTAACATTTAATTAGAAAATTATGAGCTCCACAGAAAGGCGTTATTTCCTATGAAAAATAAACCGGTTTTATTTACAAACATGTTGGTCAATATGGGTATTGGTCTGATTATGCCGATCACCACCCTTTACATTCATAGGACTTTAAACAAAAGCTTAGTAACTGCAGGTTACGTGCTTTTTTGTTTTTCAGGAGCTATGATGATTGGCAACCTGATTGGCGGCAAGCTCTTTGATAGTTGGCGGCAAAAACCACTCATGTATGTGAACGGAATTGGCGTTGTGACTGCTTTATTTCTACTAGGGCTTTTCCCACAATGGCCGATTTATCCGGTCTTAATCACGCTATACGGCCTGTTTTTAGGTGGCCTAAATTCCGCCATTAATGGTTACATTGCCTTCCTTCAAGTCCAAGATCCTAACATTTTTAATAACGGTTACTGGTTCGCTAGCTTAGGCATGGGATTTGCTACCTTTATGTCAGGAATTTTATTTGGGATTAGTATCCGCATGGTCTTTTTTAGTTCTACTGTCTTATTTTTGTTAACAACATTGCTGATTAGACTGTCATTTAAAACTATCAAAAAACATCCAGTAACCACTAATCAAGGTATAACTGATAACGGTTCTCGACACGCTCTAGGAAGTATTCTCATTATTTGTTTGGTCATGGTCATAATTTGGATCTGCTATGAACAGTGGAATAGTAATGTTTCGGTACTGATGGTTGCTAAACACATCTCTGTTCCTAAGTATAGTCTCCTTTTTACAATCAGTACTGTAGAAATTATTTTAATTCAACCATTTACCACTCGTTTATTCAAACCCAGTTTTAAGGCCGAAAAAATGCGCATTATTTTAGGATTAATTTCGTTTGCCCTTTCTTATTTGGCAATTATTAATACTGGAAGCTACTGGCGTTATGTCTTAGGCATTACCTTAGTCACTTTTGGTGAAATGTTGGCCCTCATCGCAATCCCGGCTTTATTAAACCGGTTTGCTGATGATCGTAATCGAGGCACCATCCAATCTGTAGGGAGTTTTGCCGGATCCATGGGTCGCGCACTTGGTCCTTTATTTGGTGGCTATTTTATTACGGCTTTTGACTATAGCTGGACCTTCTTGGGCATGTTTATTATTCATCTATTGCTAATCATTCCGGTCTTCATGCTAAGGATGAATAAGCCCAAATAATTCTTCATTCTACTGGTAATTTGACTAGATTTCATTTATAATGGTTTTAGAATCATTCTAAATAAGAAAGAAGTTACTGGGTATGAAACATACTACTAAATTTTCCTTAGTTGTCCTTCTTGGGGTTTTAGCACTTTTCCTAGAGTTTGTTTTCCATCTCAATTTAGTTGCTCAAATTATTATCACTGTGGTAGGAATCCTGATTTCGATCTCCATGTTAATTGAAATGATTAAGACCTTGCGTGCTGGCAAATATGGAATAGATCTGTTGGCGATCACGGCTATCATTGCTACCTTAGCTGTTGGGGAATATTGGGCAAGTATCGTAGTGCTCATTATGCTGACTGGCGGGGATTCCTTAGAAGATTATGCCGCCCATAAGGCAGGCAAAGAACTTCAAAATCTGCTCGACAATTCTCCACAAAATGCCCATGTGCTCTTAGATGGCAAAATTACCACCAAACCGGTTGATGCTGTTCAAATTGGTGACCAAGTTGTGGTCAAACCTGGCGAAGTCGTACCTGTTGATGGGATTGTGCTATCCGGCTCTTCAATTTTTGATGAATCTTCATTAACTGGTGAATCTAATCCAGTATCTAAATCGCTTAATGATGACCTGATGTCCGGATCCATCAATGGGGATGGCGCCATTACGATGAAAGTCACAAAAATAGCCGCCGATAGTCAGTATCAAACAATTGTTAAACTGGTCAAAGCTTCCGAGGCACAACCTGCTCACTTTGTTCGTTTAGCGGATCGATACGCCATTCCATTTACAATTGTTTCTTATCTCATTGCCGGAATTGCTTGGTATATTTCAAAAGATCCTGTTCGCTTTGCAGAAGTTCTCGTTGTGGCTTCCCCATGTCCACTGATTTTGGCGGCACCAATTGCGCTTGTATCTGGAATGAGTAGTGCGAACCGAAATGGAATTATCATTAAAAATGGTACAACAATTGAAAAATTTGCCACTGCCAAAACAATTGCCTTCGATAAAACAGGAACGCTGACGAAGGGAATTTTAGCCATCGATCAAATTAAAAGTTTGCCACCTTACACAAATGAACAATTATTAAGCCTTGCAGCTAGTGCTGAACAACAATCAAGCCATATCTTGGCCCGTTCCATTGTAAATGCTGTTGATTCTAAAACACTTTTGCCAGTTTCAGACATTCAAGAAGTTACCGGCATGGGTATTACGGCTCAAGTTGATCACCAACAGATCAAAATTGGCCGTCAAAAATTTGCAACTCGAGAAATTAAGCCGTTATCTAAACAAACTGCAATCTTTGTTTCCATCAACGATAAATTTGCAGGTTACATTACTTTTTCTGATCAAATTCGCCCTGAAGCACAAATTACAATCTCGCAGTTAAATGAATTGGGCATCAAAAACACCTTAATGATTAGTGGCGACCAAAAAGCTACTGCTGAAATGGTCGGTAACCAAATTGGAATCGCAAAAGTTTATTCTGAGTGTTTACCTAAAGACAAAATTGCGGTTTTGAAGGATCAAGAAAATCATCTCCGTCCGGTTGTTATGGTAGGTGATGGCGTCAATGATGCGCCATCATTAACCGTCGCTGATGTTGGAATTGCAATGGGAGCGCGTGGTTCAACCGCTGCCAGTGAATCGGCCGACATTGTGATCCTAAAAGATGATTTAGGTCGAGTTGCGCGTGCTTTGAGCATTTCTCAATATACTATGAAAATCGCGAAACAATCCGTTTTAATTGGCATTTTTATCTGTATTGGTCTGATGCTCGTCGCTGCCACTGGTATCATCCCTGCCTTGCTTGGCGCGCTATTTCAAGAAGTTGTCGATACCGTCACGATTCTTTGGGCCTTACTTGCCCATCGAGATAACGCTAGTCTAAAAGCATTAATTGCGCAACAAAAGAATAATTAATTCCACAAAAAAACTATTCATGTGAAGTGCCTTTGCATTCCACGTGAATAGTTTTTTT
>NZ_BJWE01000008.1 GCF_007990205.1 Pediococcus parvulus
TTTTATGCATTTACACAAGATATTTTACGCTCTCTCCGGTTATTTTAATATTCATTTAATATTTATTTAGTAACCTATTTTTAAGGGACGTTAGGTCCTAATTTATCTCGGGATTTCCTTAAAAACAACCAATAAAATTAAATAGCACAACTAAAAATCCCCGATAATATTATTATCAGGGATTTTTTGCAATATAAGGCACGAAAACGGGTTGCTGTAAAGGATGCTTACATGATCTGTCCATATTGATTTTTTTAAGGTAATTCCTCTTTTACTTAGAAAGGGAGTCTTTATATGAATTCAGTACATATGCATCCGACATGGAAAAAGAACTGGAGCCTGAAATTTATACTAGTGGTTATGGGATTTTTGATATTTGCTGGTTTTACCATGCAAACAATCCACGCCACTACGCTTAATTCACAAGTTCCAGATTTGTCGGAATGGCAAGGAAAACTAACAGCAACACAGGTTAAAAATTTGGCCAAAGTAGAACCATTCATTATTTTACGAGTTCAATATGGTAGTGATTATAAAGATAAGTATTTTGCCCAAAATGCCGCTTTGTGTGAGCAATATGGCTTGAAATATGGTGTTTACTCATTTAGTCAGTACATAAGTACTTCAGATGCCAAACAAGAAGCCAAAGATCTTTACACGCGGGCACCTAACGCAAGTTTTTACGTCAATGATTACGAAGAACAAACAGTGACAAGTGGTACCACTAATTCTGCCACAAAAGAGTGGTATACAGAACTTAACAGTTTAACATCCAAGCATGTGTTATTTTACTCCTACAATAGCTTTGCACAGACCTATGCGGCATCATCTATGAAGAGCTACGACGGTTTTTGGTTAGCAGATTATACATCAATCGAACCAACCGCTATTTCGCATGTGCTTTGGCAATTTTCCGATGACTGGTATAGCTCCCCAATCGCACAATATGTGGATGCAAGTTTGAAATATGGAAAGGCAACTTCTTGGTTCTTATCCACTAGCACGGCTGCAAGTAACTATGCCACTGCTAGCAAATATAATAAGTATGTGACTGAGAATAGCGCCAAAGCTGGAGACACAATTTGGAAGAATTTTGCTTTTTCCGCTAAGTTTGGGAAAACGGGAACTGCGGGTAAAACATACTATGCTAAGTATTTGTATAAGCACAAAAATGGTAGTACTTATTTATCCTTGTACAATAAGAACAACAAATGGGTTGGTTATGTAAATTCTAAAGCTATGACAGTGATGACAGGCCACAGTTACAAACATACGGCCACAATTCACAAATCAACTTACAGTGTTTGGAATAATTTCTTATGGGCCAAGGTAAAACACTACACTAAGAATTATATGAATAAGAGTTATACAATTAAATACCAGTACATTCGTGGTAACGGTCAGGCTTACTACTCACTTTATAAAGGAAGTACGTGGTTTGGTTATGTCAATGCCAAGGCGACTTGGAAGGCAATTAGCACTAAAAAAACGGCTAAAATTGCTTTGAAAAATCAAACTATTTGGAAGAATCTATCCTTCACTAAAAAATTAGGCAGTACCAATAATTATTACGGAAAAACCTATACAGTGAAATATTATTACAACCATCCAAATGGCCACACCTATTACTCTTTGTATAGTGGGAAAACTTGGGTCGGATATGTAAATAAAAATGTTGTCACAACTAATTGAGGGAGGTTAATCATATGAAAAAACAAAAAAGAATCGTGGTAATGGGATGCAGTTTTGTCTTTGGTTTAGCCTTGCTTGGAATTGGCGGGGCGACCATGACAACCAACAATGTCACTGTTCATGCAGTGACAACACCTGCCAGCAAGGGCTTAGCTGCTCCGGAAAAAGTTGATGGGACACAAACTGAAGCCCAAACCGTCACTGGAAATAGTACTAGCGGCAAAGTAACGTATTCAAACGGTGCTAATAGTGCAACAACGGCAACCTATAAACAGCAAAAATATGGAACTACTAACCAGGCTAAGACTGGTTTTGAAAACACTCAGAATCTAACAAATGCGGATGGGACTAAAGTTACGTTGTCAGATGGTACCAAAGCAACTAGCCAAGGGGTCATGGGCCATGTTTATGTGCAATGGCAAAAAAATGGCTGGACTGTAACCACAGTGGCCGATACAGAAGATTTAACGACTTCTTCGGTTAATCAAACTAACAAAACTGTGACAGCCGTCGCGAATAAAGTGAAAAAATCTTTAAAGAGTAACAAGGTTATTACTCAAAACGTCACTCGGGGTAACGTGGTTGTTTATGATGGTGCTCAGCAGAAACCAGTTAATAATATTAGCTGGCAACAAAAGAATAAGGTTGTTCAAGTCAGTGGAAACAGTGCTGAAACAACTGCTAAGATTGCTAAGGAAGCTATAAAATAATTTTTGAATAGTAAACGAAAGGCTCTCAAATTTTTTGAGGGCCTTTTGTAATCAAAGCTTTTGAAAAAATGTCACCAGCAATTTAATACCATACACAATGATAATAATGCCGCAAATTCGATTTAATAGTACTAAAAAGCGCGGCTGAAAACGATCCTTTAAGGCCGAAATAATGGTAGTCAAACTTGAAAACCAGATAATCGAAGCCATCGCAACGCCTAAAATGAAATAGTTTTGCACATTAGACGCCAACGAAACCCGGAAGGCGCCAAGTAACATGGTGCCATCTAATATGGCCTGTGGATTTAGCCAAGCCACACTAAAGGCAGAAACAACTACACTTTTGTAGCTAAACTGGCCGCTATGATTATTATGACTGGCACTTTGACTGTGTGATAGCAACAACGTAATACCAATGTACATTACAATAACACTCCCAATTGCAAGTACGACTAGCTCAAGCCATGAGTACAGTTCAAGCAGTTTACCAATGCCATAAAAACATGACACCGCAAGTGAAATATCAAAGAAAGTTACGATTAACGCCACCTTTAGCGCTCTGCGTCGGGGCTGAGCTAAAGCAGTGTTAATCATATATAAATTTTGTAAACCAATCGGTGCAATGTACGCCACACCAAATAATAAACCTTGAAGCCATGTATTTAACATTCGAGTTGTCCTTAATTTCTTAATTTTGACTAGCAGTTAAATTTTACCATGATCAAATCGCTTTGGTTTGAAAAACTTGTCTCAAAAACTGATATAATAGGAATTCGTCACGCCAATTGATTAGCAAGTTATCTTGTTCCGGCATTAAAAATCGTTTATAATGATGTGGAACACTTTTTGTTTCACAATGGAGGATTATATGAACCCAGAAGCATTTAAACAAGCCCTCGCTGCCCAAGGCATTAATTTATCTGATAAACAGATGCAGCAATTTAATACATATTATAAATATTTAGTCATGATTAATGAACATGTCAACTTAACGGCCATTACTGATGAGGATGATGTTTATTTGAAGCATTTTTATGACTCCTTGCTACCTGGAATTCAAAACCCAGCGGTATTTCAGCGACCAATTACTTTGTGTGATGTAGGTGCTGGCGCTGGATTTCCATCGATCCCATTGAAAATTGTTTTTCCTCAGTTGAAGTTGACAATTGTGGATTCGTTAAACAAACGCATTACTTTTCTTCACAATTTGATTCAAAAACTGGAGTTAAGTGACGTCACCTTGTGTCACGATCGGGCTGAAACCTTTGCGGCGCCTAAACTAGCTTATCGTGAATCATTTGATTTAGTGACAGCCCGCGCGGTTGCCCGCCTATCTGTTTTGACGGAATTATGTTTACCACTGGTTAAAATTGGTGGCCAAATGCTGGCGTTAAAGGCAAGTCATACAGAAGATGAAGTGGAAGATGCCGATAAAGCAATTCAAATTCTGGGTGGTAAATTAATTAAAGACGAGCAACTAAGTTTGCCAGTTTCCGGTGATGAGCGCCATTTGGTTTGGATTGAGAAAGTGACAAAAACGCCCAAAAAATATCCACGAAAACCGGGAACACCTAACCGAGAACCGATTGTGAGTACGAAAAAAGGAAGTCGTAAAGAATGACAAGCAAAGCTAAAACTTCAATGGGTGCTGAAAAACTTTTGCGGGACGAAGATTCCAAACAAGTCGTTGAAATCAATTTAAGTTATATTCATCCCAATCCGTATCAGCCACGCCATAACTTTGATGCCAAAGCGTTGCGTGAACTTGCCAATTCTATTCAAGAATCTGGTGTGTTTCAGCCAATTATCGTACGTCAACAAGCGGCTGCCAAGAATTACTATGAATTAATAGCAGGTGAACGACGTTTTCGAGCTGCTAAAATGGCTGGATTGCACACCATTCCTGCTTTGATCAGCCAATTAAGCGATGCAGAGACAATGGAAGCGGCCGTAATTGAAAACCTCCAGCGTGAAGATTTGACGCCGCTTGAAGAAGCTCAAGCCTATGATTCTTTAATGGCCAAACTGAATTTTACGCAAGCACAAGTTTCTGAAAAACTAGGTAAAAGTCGTCCTTACATCGCAAATTACCTGCGTTTGTTACGTTTACCACAAACAATAAAAAATATGTTGCAGGCTGGTGAACTTTCGATGGGTCAGGCACGAACCTTGCTTGCTTTGAAGAATCGGCATAAACTGATTCCACTGGCAAAACGCGTGGTCAGTGAACATTTGACAGTTCGGCAATTAGAGAACTTAGTTAATCGTTTGAACGCACAAATGCCTAAAAAGGGGAAACCGGTTTTACCCGTTCGTAAGGAATCACCCTATGTGCGGGCAATTGAAGAACAATTACAAGAAAGATTTGGTACCAAAGCAGTTTTGGATCAGAAAGAAAAAGGCGGAAAAATCGAAATTAATTATGTTTCTAATGACGATTTGAACCGCATTTTGAATTTACTGAATATTTCATTAGATTAGGGGTAAGCGGAATGTACGACTTAAATGATATTGTGGAAATGAAAAAACCGCATGCTTGTCAGGCAAACGAATGGAAGGTCATTCGAATGGGCATGGATATTAAGATTAAATGCATGAACTGCGGCCATATCGTGATGCTGTCGCGCCGTGATTTTGAACGTAAACTGAAAAAAGTTTTAAAAAAAGCGGAAGCCTAGCTAAAAAGATCTGTAATCGTATGATAACAACGATTACAGATCTTTTTTAAAATTTATTTTTTCTGTTTTGAAGAACTGCGGCCAAACCAAAAGGCGATAATTAACAATAGAAGAACTAACAGAATTGCTAAGATATACCAGATAAAGTAACTCTTTTTAACCCGGGCATGCCGATTGGCAGTTTTTGCCTGTGCTTTGGTGATGACAAAATTACGACTAAAGGTCCATTTTTGCGAACCGCTACGTGCGACTAGGTGTAGGTGATAAGTACCAGCTTTGAGAGCAATATGGTTGGTGGTAATCGCATAATTGAAATTTGAATTTGCCGCCATGGTTAAGTTGCTGGTATTTGTCTTAAACAGCGTCTTCCCATTTTGCGAAACCTGACTCTTAATTTTTAACTTTTTGGTCAAAGTCGCATGCGTATTATTAATTTTAACCTTCACAGCTGGGCTAAATGTGTCATTTTGATCGGTTCCAGCACTGATAGTTCCTAAAGTTAGTTTTGGCAGCACCGTTGTTTTGGTATCTTCATGAATGGTGACGCCTAAAGCCATCGCAAAACGATTTTTGATGCTAAAACCCTTTTTGTTTGTGACAGTCGAACCACTTGTTTGGGGATTGAGAAAGTAAATCGCACCATCTAATACACCTTTAAACGACGTTGCCGGCATCTTAATCGGAAAAGTAACGACCCTTTGACTCTTGGCTGGCACGGCTATTTTTTGTTGACCACCCATCAGTGTTTGTAACTGATAAGGAGCCGTACTTTTGCTGCCTAATTTTTGCAGGTCATAAGCAACTGAACCGCTATCTGTGGTGTATCCCGTGTTGGGAGATGCAATCAGTTAAGCGTTTTGGTGGTTGTGTTGGTTATCTTAACTTTGACTTGAGCAGTTTGATTAGGCTTAAGTTTTAGATCAAAGTAAGAGACCGACGAATCATTTTGTTGCTTGCTGGCAATGGGAGTGATCGTAAATCCGGCACCGGCAGCATGAACGGAATGAGGCGCGGCAAGTGATATAAGGCCAAGGATCCCAATTGCCAAAATAGTTTTTATAAGTTTTCGAAACATCATTTTCTCCTTTGCAAATAAAAAAGAGTAAGTGACGTTAACTTATGAAAGTTATCGGTCGTGATTACTCTTCAACTGAATTATATAAATAGGTGAACGATTATTTGGCAGAAGCAGCCGTGTTGGTCATGGTCCAAGTGATATCAGAAGTGTAAGTTCCACCATCTACAGCAGAATTAGCTTCTGTGACTAATTTCGTATCAGTACTTACAGTTGCGGATGCGGCACCGGTTCCGTTTGTTGCAGCATCAACATTGTTCCAAACCTCGCTAGCAGCACCGTTAATTGTGCCAGCGGCCTTTGTGTCAGTAGCTAAATTAATTGATCCAGCAACTTTACTGTTACCACTAGTGAAATCGGATAAACTAGCTTCTAAAGTCCATTCGGGATTTGAAGTGCCTCGATAATCAGAAACAGTAAGCTTATTATTGCTACCGCTTTGATAATTCAAGGTAGTTCCTGTAGTCAGATCCTTCACACTAGTTGAACCGAAGTTGAAATCTGGAACACTATCGATACTCAAACTACCAGCGCTATAAATTCTCCCACAGAACTTGTGCCAGTACTATCAGCTTGAACTGAAGTGGTACTTAAACCTAATGCAAAACTAATTCCTAATACACTTAATACAGTAATTAATTGATTCTTTTTCATAATATTGTGAACTCCCTATTCTCGGCCTGATTAGCCGTCCGTTTTTGAGTGGCTAATTACACATTATACGGGGTCTAAATGGCAAATACAATGAAAATTACTAATTTTTTGTAAGTATTTTCATTTTTCTAGGAAGCTAAGTCATATTTCAACGTCCAATAGAGGGGAATTCCGTACTCCTTTCCAGATTGAACAGCACCACTGGCCAAAAGCTTTGAGACATTAAGCTTTAATTGAAAGTTGGTGGAAGACGTTGCTAATAATGCGTTATCCGCCAACTGCTGCAATAGTGGTTGGTTAATATCGAAAGCATTGCCATTGGCAGTGTAGCTTACCAGTTTAGGTTGATCAAACAGATTCAACCCATTTACAGGAAACTTGGCGGCCAGAGCGTCGTTGTACTGCACACTAAGCGTATAGGGAACACGCCAATCATTTTGAATTGTGATATTTTGTGAGTCGCTTGATGAACTGTAGACATCGGGATCGTCTGAACTAGGTGTCAGCTGAAATGTATTTGGAATATCAGCAGTTAATTTTCCGGTTTCTGTCAAATTAATGGTGGTGTGCTGATAAGCAGATAAATCAGAATCTGCAGTGATTGCTTGACCCGAGTCGTCAGTTTTCGGTGCCACCACGATTTCAATTTGATTTTGGCGTTGCAAACTGCCACCAATCGTCGACAGAGTGGGGAGATCACTGGCACTCCCAGATTGCATTGACTCAGCAGATAGTTTCTGTTGATAACCGGATAAACTGGTTAAGTTGTTTACCTTAAAGTTACTGTTACTATTTGTGTTCACCCCACTAGCGTTCAGTTTTTTCCAGGATGTCGCGGTTTTGTCATTGTTAAGACGATAGAATAACTGATAGTTTTTATTTCTAGTGACCACAGTTCCTGTCAAGCCAACTGATTTAGTCGGATCTGTTACCGTAATTTCCTTTTTGTTGGCCGAGTCACCGGTTGATCCAGCTGTGATGGCCTTATCAGTTAAAGCATTAGTTGTGACCAAATTCAGATTTTTAATATAAGGATTTACAGAATGTAAATCAGAGAAAACATTTCCGGAGATGTTATTGACGTCAAACGTTCCGGCAATTAAACGCGAAGCTGGCATGTCATGAGCAATTGTAATATTTTTTCCTGATAGAATACTGCCATATAGTGTCCGACTTCCTGAATTTAACGACACGCTCGCATTTGGAAGCAGCATTGCCCCACATAATTGGCTGTCATCAGCGGTATTGCCAAATTTAAGGGTGTCTGTGCCGCTGGTTGTCACGTTGGGGAAATTATTTAAAACGTGACTTGAAAATAACTGACTTTGTTGGGTACCGTTACCAGAGTTGGCAGGTTCTTCATCTGAAGCTGTTCCGGCATAGGCTTTCATTTTAAAAGATCCTTGCCAGTTACTGAAGGGACTCTGCGTTGTGACATTATCCCAGTTAATAAAAATGTAAGGCGCATAGGTATACGAATCATACGATGAATCACCAGCTTGAACTGAAGTTGTTGCGGTGTTCATATTATGAATTTTAATAGTTAAATTTAAGTTCTTGTCAGTTGCGTTATCAGCATTAATCCCGACCATAATCACTGGTGGTGTTTTGTAGTTATCATCAGAACTGTAGTCATCCGGCAAAGTGACATCGATCGTTAAATTAGTGTAGTTTTGGTATTCAGGGGTGGTTTGCGTAACCTTTACGGCATTTACCTGATCGTTTGCAACAACTTTGTCTTCAGCTTTGTCATCGTCTGAATCTGGTTTTGTCAGTTGATCATAATATTGAGAAATTTTATTAAACTGAATGGCAGCCGCATCAAAGTAATTAGAGGCATCCGTGGCATCCGGATCAAGCGTTTTACCACTCACAGAAGCGAGGGTAGAACCATTCGTGCCAGAAAAATCAGAAGTGTCGCCAACGTTTTTGTCCATATTTAAAATATCTAATAACGAAGCGTGATTAGTTTTGTCAGTGTCTGTGTAGTCTTTAGCCTCAGCACGAAGATTATTAATGACAACTGAATTTTTTGATGAAACGACGGGCGCTGACATTGAAGCTCGTTGACGTGTGTTCGGGTCCAGCATGTGACGCATATAGTTGCCATAAGTGGTGCTAGAATCAACTTTATTGGCCGTAAACAATGGTGTTCCAGAAATGGTTCCTGAAACATCACTTGTGATTTGCCCCCACTGTGTGTTGCTGGTTCGCGTATTCCAACTATCTGTGCTGGATTCAAGACTATTAGCGGCATAACGTCCCTCTAAATTTGAAGTGTTATTCGCATCGATTGTCATGGTTCCGGCAGCAAACGCGTTAAAGTACGATCCCACACCTAAAATTTCGTTGTTGGGAAATGGTTTTGAAGTTGTCGTGTCTGATGCTTTAATTGTTGTTGGCAGGCAGAAACCAACAATTGCAACAGTGGTCAGAACGAAGAATAGTTTAATCTTTTGCATAATTTCCCCTGAATTTGGTTTAAAAAAGTATGAATTCCTATTTTTTTAACCGAGTTGCCTATAGTTTAGCACTGGGCAGATAAAATGCGAAAAAAACTTTACTCAGCAACATAAAAAATTGGAATTTGGCACCTAGTAATATTATTTTTTGGAATGACGTTAAATTTACCAATAAATCTAGGTTTTTGAATACTGCCCCTGTCCCTAGCTGCCCTTTTTTGTTACTATATTACATGTATACACTTAAATTAAAATTATTAAAGAAAGCGTGTGAAAAATGTCATTAACAGCAGGAATTGTTGGTTTACCTAACGTTGGAAAATCAACTTTGTTTAATGCAATTACTAAGGCCGGTGCGGAAATGGCGAACTATCCATTCGCAACGATCGATCCTAACGTAGGGATGGTTGAAGTTCCAGACGCAAGACTAGCCAGAATTCAAGAAATTATTCCGGCTAAAAAAATTGTGCCAACTACTTTTGAATTTACGGATATTGCCGGAATTGTTAAAGGTGCTAGCAAGGGCGAAGGCTTGGGAAACAAGTTTCTTGAAAACATTCGTCAGGTAGATGCAATTGTGCACGTTGTCCGCGCATTTGATGATGACAACATCACAACCGTTTCTGGTAAAGTCGATCCAATTGAAGATATTCAAACCATTAATTTGGAGTTGAGCATTGCTGATTTGGACGCCGTCAATAAACGTTTAGGCAAAGTGCAACGGGCGGCTAAAAGCCGTGATAAGGATGCTTTGGCAGAATTAGCAGTTCTTGAAAAAATCAAGCCAGTTTTGGAAAGCGGTAAGGCTGTTCGTTCAATTGATTTTGATGAAGATGAAATGAAAATTGTGCGTGGTTTCTTCCTATTAACTTCAAAACCTGTTTTGTATGTTGCAAACATTGCCGAAGATGATATGGCCGATCCTGAAAACTCAAAGTACTACAAAACAATTAAGGATTATGTGGCTAAAGACGATCCTGAAGCTGAAGTTTTGGGGATTTCTGCTGAAACTGAAGAAGAAATTGCTGAATTAGATGATGACGACAAAAAAGATTTCTTAGAAGCAGAAGGAATTGAAGAGCCCGGTCTAAATCGTTTGATTCGTTCTTCATACAAGCTTTTAGGGTTGGAAACATTCTTCACAGCTGGTGGTCCTGAAACCCGTGCTTGGACGTTTAAACGAGGCATGAAGGCACCCCAATGTGCTGGTATTATTCATTCTGATTTTGAACGGGGCTTTATTCGTGCCGAAACAGTTTCATATGCTGATCTTGATAAAGACGGTAGCATGCAAGCTGTTCGTGAAGCCGGAAAACTTCGCTTGGAAGGTAAGGATTATGTGGTTCAAGATGGCGATATTATTGAATTTAGATTCAATGTGTAAGCAATCGTAAACAGAGGAGAGAATCAAATGAGTGAAGATAAGACAACGGAACGGAATGCGGGTAAGCAGGTTCATTCAGAACGAAAAGCCAAGCAAACCTACACAAAACGAAATGAAGATTTCATGTTTCGTTTAACAAAAGAACTGAATGAAAATGATAAATTATCTGAAGAAAAAAAAGAAGAAGCTTTGCAAGACACTAAGTTGCGTTTACTGGAAGGTCAGTTAAAAGGTGAAACGGCTAAACAGATCTATGGCACACCAACAGATCGGGTTAAAGAAATCATCGAAGGGCCTAAGAAGGCACCTGTAGAAACTAAGTATTGGATGAAAGCTTTGGACAATGGTATGGTGTTCTTAATGATTTTTGCATTAATGTTTGGAATCATGATGATTTTCCAGCCTAAGTCAGTTACTTCAGAGCCGGGACCAGCAGGAATCACTGCAATGCTTGCCATTTCAATTATTGGTGGGGCATGTGCACCATTCTTAACGGACCGTTTGCAACCAACCTCCAAAAAGAAGGAACGTCAATCGATTTGGAAGACAATTGGGATGGCGACGGGGATGATTTTGGTATGGATGGTAGCCTACATGCTATTCTCATCATTGCCACAAAGTTTGAATCCAATTTTGCCATTTGAAGCCTATTTGGTACTTGCGGCAGTCTTGTTTGTGGTCCGTATGTGGTTCAAACGCCGTTATCATGTGACTGGCGGATTTATGTAGAAAGCAAAATAGTCAATAAAAAACGAATAGGAGCCTGTCCGACTTAGTGCTTTAGCACTTAGCGAGGAAGGACATCCGTAGTGAGTATAGGATTTTGCTGAAAGCAAAATAGTCAATAAAAAACGAATAGGAGCCTGTCCGACTTAGTGCTTTAGCACTTAGCGAGGAACTACTCCACAGGAGGGATGATAATTAGCAAGATACGCTAATTATCTTGGATGTTTCGGGCGATGTCCATTCTTGTGGCCGAAAGACAGACCGCAAGAAACATGGCGGACATCCGTAGTGAGTATAGGATTTTGCTGAAAGCAAAATAGTCAATAAAAAACGAATAGGAGCGAGATCTTAATTATGTCTAACTGGGATACAAAATTTGTGAAAAAAGGTTTAACTTTCGATGATGTATTGCTGATACCGGCAGAAAGCCACGTTTTACCTAATGAAACAGACTTATCAGTGCAATTAGCATATAATATCAAGCTGAATGTTCCCATTATTAGCGCAGGGATGGACACAGTTACCGAG
Source organism: Pediococcus parvulus (assembly GCF_007990205.1). Taxonomy (GTDB): domain Bacteria; phylum Bacillota; class Bacilli; order Lactobacillales; family Lactobacillaceae; genus Pediococcus; species Pediococcus parvulus. The sequence continues at coordinate 11,910 of NZ_BJWE01000008.1, forward strand.
TCGGCGATGGCAATTGCTATGTCACGACAAGGCGGAATGGGCGTTATCCATAAGAACATGTCCATTGAAGATCAAGCAACTCAAGTTTTAGAAGTTAAAGCAGCTGGAAAAGCTGATGAAAAGAAATATTTACATGCTTCAAGTGATGAGGCTGGTCGGCCATTGGTTGCGGCTGCGGTTGGGGTTACGAGCGATACTTTTGATCGTGCTAATGCTTTACTTCAAGCTGGTGCCGACGCTATTGTTATTGATACGGCTCATGGTCATTCCGCTGGTGTTTTGCGTAAAATTGCAGAAATCAGAGAACATTTTCCAGATGCAACGCTAATTGCTGGCAATGTGGCAACTGGTGAAGGCACAAAGGCCCTTTTCGATGCTGGGGTTGATGTTGTTAAAGTTGGAATTGGTCCTGGTTCAATTTGTACCACTCGGGTTGTTGCAGGCGTTGGAGTTCCTCAAATTACTGCGATTTATGATGCTGCAACGGTTGCCCGTGTTTATGGTAAGCATATTATTGCTGATGGCGGAATTAAATATTCTGGCGATATTGTAAAAGCGTTAGCTGCTGGCGGGAATGCTGTCATGCTGGGAAGCATGTTATCTGGTACAGATGAAACACCGGGTGAAGTCATTGAAGATAATGGTAAAAAGTACAAGAGCTACCGCGGAATGGGCAGTTTGAGTGCGATGTCGAATGGCTCAGCGGATCGCTATTTCCAAGGCGGCGTGAATGAAGCTAACAAACTCGTTCCGGAAGGTATTGAAGCGCGTGTGGAATATAAGGGATCGGTTGAGAATATTATTTTCCAAATGGTTGGTGGTTTGCGTTCAGGCATGGGATATGTTGGTGCACCAACGATTGAGGCTTTGACAGAGAATGCCCAATTTATCCAGATTACAAATGCGGGCTTGATCGAATCGCATCCACATGATGTGCAGATGACGAAGGTGGCACCGAATTATAAAAAATAGTGAGCGGAATAAACCGGTAGTCTCTGTTCTTTAAACGGGGCGGAGGCGGGATTGTGTCCCGTCGTGAGCCTTGCTTAAAGAACAGAGACTGGTTTATGAAGCTGTCCTAAGAAGTAGTGAGTGAGACAAGTCGGTAAAGAGGCACAGATAAGTGTGACGGAGGTAGGATCGTAATCCTGCTGTGAGTCATGCTTATCTGTGCCTCTTTGACTTGTCGAGCTGTCCTAAAAGTAGTGAGCGGAACAAAACGGTAAAGGACTGAGAATAAGGGCGACGCAGACGGGATCGTAATCCCGTGGAAGTCGGACTTATTTTCAGTCCTTTGTTTTTTGAAGCTGTCCTAAAGTAGTGAGTGGATTGAAACGATAAGCTAGAAACAGATAAGAATGTCGATAGCGGGATGACTATCCCGCGGTAAGACGTGGTTATCTGTTTGTAGATGTTTCAAGCAGCTGTCCTAAAGTAGTGAGCGGATCGAAACGATAATCTACAAAGAGATAAGAATGTCGATAGCGGGATGACTATCCCGCGGTAAGACGTGCTTGTCTGTTTGTAGATGTTTCAAGCAGCTGTCCTAACCCAAAAATGCAGAAACAAACTTTTATTCAAAATGAAAAAGAAGCCTATTAGGAGGTAAAACATCAACCTAATAAACTTCAATCTAGTTTCATTTTTTATAATCATGTTTGGCTAAATTATGATTCAGTGAAAGAAAAAACCAAATTATGAGTGTCAGGACTAGCCAACAGCCAATCGCTACAGCTAAGATAGATCCAAGTAATGTAGCCCGATTTGAGGATTGCACAAAATTGGTAATTAGCCCATTCAAGATTGGTCGATGTGTTAATAGATCAATTGGAATGGCCAAAACATCTAGTGCCAACATAATTCCAATAAATGATGCACTCTCAAGCATAGCTCTTTTTAACATAAATAACTCCCCCTTGAAAATTAGTGTAGCATACACCATTTGGGTTAAACAGCCAAGGTTTATAACAAAATAGGGAATATGATATACTTTTCCTGGAAATGACGGCGTTGGATTCATTTTATTAAAAAACGTTCAAAAAATGCGTAAAGGAGCACTAAACAATGACTTGGCTAACAATATATATAATAGTGATGGGACTGGTTGCCCTGTATGTCTGCTTCAATTTAGTGCGTGCTATTAGACGAAATGGTTTCTTTAATCTCATAGTTTTGATCTGGTTTCTAGTCTTAATTGTGGTTGTGATCGCGACCGTGGGGATTGTGTCGATTATGACGTTAACGATCCGACCATAAGTTGTTTGAGAACCTAAGTTGATTTCATTTTTTTGAAATTTGAATGATTATCTAATTTTGCTGCCACGAACGGTTTCGTATCAAGCAACAAGATAAGTTTTTGTAGTTTCAACCTTTTATGATTATTCTTAACATTACATAAAACCTTGGCTTATATAATTTCTTGTTGATCTATTTTTTGCTACACTAAAGGAAATTGCATTTTAAGGAGATTTCGCATAATGAAAATTTTGGTCGTTGATGATGATAAAGAAATTGTTGAACTCCTCGATATTTATATTAAAAATGAAGGTTATGAGCCAGTTTCTGCATTTAATGGAAAAGAAGCACTTACAAAGCTGCATACAGATCCAGAAATTGGACTAATGATTTTGGATGTTATGATGCCTGAAATGAGTGGAATTGAGGTTGTCCGTGAAGTTCGGCGTGATTCTCAATTACCCATTCTGATTTTGTCTGCCAAAACAGAAGATATGGATAAAATCAAAGGATTGCTGACCGGTGCGGATGATTATGTTACAAAACCATTTAATCCATTGGAGGTTATGGCGCGGGTTAAATCGCTCTTGCGTCGTAGCCAAAATGATTTGAAACAAGATGAACCGGAAGTTTTGGACATTGGCCCGTTAACAATAAATAGTGATTCTCATGAAGTGAAGACTTTAACGGGTAAATCAGTCCAGTTAACTGCACTGGAGTTTGGTATTTTATACCTTTTGGCAAGTCATCCTAATCGTGTCTTTTCAGCAGATGATATTTTTGAGCGGGTTTGGCAGCAAGAAAGCATCATTTCTGCAAAAACCGTTATGGTTCACGTGAGCCATTTACGTGACAAAATTGAAGAAGCAACTGGTAGCGAAAAGGTTATCGAAACTGTTTGGGGCGTCGGATATAAAATTGAGTCTCACTAGAGTGAATTTGTGAGGTCATTTCGATTTAGTCGCTTTAGCGATGTAGTGAGAATGGGCATCGAAACGAGGAAAAGTTTTGAAATTAACTGCACGAGAAAAAAGTGAATTATTAGGTGAAGGAATTGTTACCGTTATTTTGTTACTCCTTTTAAATCTATCCATCTTGGTTTTGGCCACTGAAATTATTCGAAGTAATCCTGGATTGGAAAGTGGTATTTTTCAAATCAAGGAGTCAATTACGATAGGTCCCAATAATTATCGGGTTTGGAGTTATCAAAACTTCTTTATTTTCTTCATGGCCATTGTAGACGTTTGGGTCGTCTATTGGCGTTTAATGCGGCGATATAAACAGATGCAGTTGCGCCATATTATTGGTGAATTACACTATATTGCCGATGGTCACTTTGATCATCGCATTCCTTTTACACTGAAAGGTGATCATCAACGCGTTGTTGATAGTGTAAATGCCTTAGTGGATTCGGTCATTGAATCGATGAATGAAGAACGAAAAATTGAGCAGTCAAAAGATGAGTTAATCACAAATGTGAGCCATGATTTAAGGACGCCACTAACCTCTATTATTGGCTATTTGGGATTGATCGAAAACCAACAGTACAAGAATGAAGATGACGTGTTGAAGTACACCCATACAGCATTCTTAAAGGCTGAGCAGATGAAATCTTTGGTTGAAGATCTTTTTGAATATATCAAAGTGCGTCAAGCTTCGACTAAAATGACATTTAACCAAATTTCAGTTGAACCGATGTTGGAGCAGTTAGCTGCTAGTTTTGAATTGGAAGCTGAAAAAAAGGGTATGGAAATTGATGCCAAAGCCACACCCAAAAACATTAAAATTGAAGGCGATTCAGAAAAGCTAGGGAGATTGTTTAACAATTTAATTTCGAATGCTTTGAAGTACGCTAAGGGTGGTAAACATATCAATTTGGAAGCCACACAAAAAGGCGATCAAATTATCTTTAAGGTGTCCAATGATGGCGAACAGATTCCAGAAAAATCGCTAAAGCACTTATTTGAGCGTTTTTACAGAGTGGAGTCGTCACGATCAAAGGCAACGGGCGGTACCGGATTGGGCCTGGCAATTGCGCAGAGCATTGTGGAATTGCATCACGGAAAGATTAGTGTGACATCTAGTGAGAAATTAACTAGTTTTAAGGTGGAATTGCCGGTGACACAAAAAAGTACTAAGGATGCAAATTAATAAGTTTCTATAATTCAGGAAAAACGAAAACCATTCGCGTAAAATTGGTTTCCAAACAAATTATATTTTTGCTTTGGCTAGCTGGTTTGCGATTGGATTTTCGCTTTTTTTGTGAAAAATAAAAAAGGTTTACGCAAAGTGCGTATTTTGTTATATTCTTGTTATAAAAGGTGGCAAATTAATGTTAAAAAAATGGCAACAAAAACTAGCAATTATTTTCAGTACAATTTTAATGCTGAGTACATTAGCAATGGCACCAATACAGGCCCAAGCGGCCACTGTTTCAGTTTCAGCCAAGTCAGGAATAGCAGTTGATGCCAAAACAGGACAGATTTTGTATGCTAAAAATAGCTCAAAGGCCCTTCCGATTGCGTCAATGTCAAAAATGCTGTCAATTTATCTTGTCTTAAAAAGTATTCATGAAGGTAAATTAAAGTGGAATCAACGGGTTCATATTAATGCCAATATTGAAAAAATTAGTAAAGATACTGAACTGACTAATGTCCCATTGAGTACATCCCGTACTTACACCGTGCGTGATCTTTACAAAGCGTCATTAATTTATTCAGCGAATGCGGCCGTAATGGCGCTGGGGATTGCCCAAGCCGGATCGTCAAAAGCATTCGTTAATGAGATGCGGGCACAAGCCAAAAAATGGGGAATCACAGACGCTAAACTTTATAATGCATCTGGGCTGACAGAAAGTGAAGTTGGTAAAGAAGCGTATCCAAATACAGCTAAAAACGATGAAAATGAAATGTCGGCAAAAGATGTGGCGATTGTGGCATCAAATTTGTTAAAGGATTACCCAGAAGTTCTTAAAACCACGAAACAAACAAGTGCTTGGTTTGCCGAGGGAACCACTGATGCAGTGAAGATGACCACCCATAACTACTTATTACCGCATATGGCGGATTATCTAAAAGGATATAATGTGGATGGGCTTAAATCGGGAACTTCAACTAAAGCGATGGCCTGTTTTACCGGGACCGTCAAAAAGAATGGGCATCGGATTATTACAGTTGTCATGGGATCAAGCTCGAAAAACGAAGGAAATGCTCGTTTTACAGACACCCAAACGATTATGAAAGATGTCTATAACAACTTCAAACCGGTCAGTTATAAAAAAGGGACGGCCTTAAAGCAAGCATCGACTTTTAAAGTCCCGGAAGGCAAAACGACCACCGTCAAGGCTGGATTACAACAACCGACAACTGTTTGGATTGCTAAAAACCAATCAACTAAAACGATTAGTTTTCGTAGCAAACAAGCTGAAAGCAAAGCAGGACTATCTGCGCCAGTGAAAAAAGGACAAAAAGTTGGTAAGGCAACTGTCAAGGTAGCTAATCAAAAAGTGAACTATCTCCAAAGCTCCGATGCTGAGTTACAGTTGACTACCAAAAAATCTGTTGAAAAAGCCAATGTGTTAGTTCGTTTCTGGCGATCTATCGTCAGTGTCTTTTAAGAAGGTCTAGCTAATGAATGAAATTCAATTTAAAGTGGCGACAAAAGCAGATTTACCTTTTATCGTGGCTATTTACAATCAAACTATTCCGAGTCATGTAGTGACAGCATCCCTCGTACCAGTGACGGTCGAACAACGCTTGCCGTGGCTTGAAGCCCATAAATCAACTGAACATCCCATTTGGGTAGTTTGGCTAAATGGCAAGCGTGCGGGGTGGATAAGCTTGTCACCCTATCACCCGCGGGCTGCATACCATATTACGTCAAAAATTAGCATTTATATCGACCGTCAATTTCAGCATTTAGGTCTGGGAACCAAAATGGTGAAATATGCTGAACTTGCTGCTCCAAAACTGGGAATTAAGAACATTGTTTGTTTAATATTTGGGGCAAATTTACCAAGTTTAGGGCTATTTGAAAAACTGGGTTATGAAACCTGGGGAACTTTGCCAAAGGTTGCAGAGTTGGATGGCCGTTTAATGGATTTGAAAATTCTCGGAAAAAGCATTCAGCTAGTTTCAAACTAGTTTCATTTAATAGCTTTCGATTTAGCCTGAAAGTCTTAAAAAGGCACTATTCAATATACTTTGAAAATGTTAAAATGATTTCGCAGTGTTTTCTATGAATTTCAGTATTGATGATCCAACTTTAAAGATCCGTTGGAGGAAAGAATTGTGAAACAACTTGAAAATGGACCACAATGGCGGGTAACTCTCAAAGAGGCTTGGCCGTTGTGCCTTAGTTACACACCAATTGGACTGGCCTGTGGGATCCTCTTACATGCGGCTGGATTTAATACGATTTTAACTGGGCTGGTTTCTATTTTTGTATTCTCGGGTGGTGCGCAGTTTATGATCGCCCAAATGCTTACAACAACAGCTCCAATTCTGACAATTATTTTGATGCTTTTTTTCCTGGAATTACGTTATGCGTTGCTGGGATCTAGTTTAGCTAGTTATTTAAAAGGTCAAAATCATCGCTTTTTATTTTTATTTGCTGTTTCAATGAATGATGAAAACTATGCCATTAATTATTTAAAGTTTGTGACTGATCGTAACTGGACACCAAAAGATGCCCTTCAGGTAGAACATTGGTCTTTGTTAGTATGGACCGTGTCTAATATCATTGGCAGTTTAATTGGGAGTGCTGTTCAGATTAATTTGACGGTTGTTAATTTTGCATTGACAGCGTTGTTCTTGTATATGATTGTGATGCAAATTAAAACCCGCTTGATTTTATTGATCTCAGTTGTTGCTGGGGTTTTGGCAGCCTTTTTTATGTTGTTGACAAAGAGTACTCTCGGTTTGGTTATTTCTACTTTAGTGGCATCATTCTTAGGGTTTATGATTGAAGGATATGTATCTAAACGTTGGCCTAATAGTCATTTGTTGTATAAAATTCATGATCCATCAGGGCAACCAGAAGTCGATAAGGAAGATATCGAAATCTAATTCAGACGAATTTCGGGAGATTGTAATATGCATTATAGTGTAACTGACCACTTGCTAATCGTTATTTTAGGTTTTTTTGTGGCGTTTGGTCCTCGATATATACCGATTTTATTCTTTTCAAATCGAAAAATACCAGACTGGTTTAATGACTGGATGAAATACGTTCCGGTCTCTTTGTTTACGGCAATTGTTGTGAAAGATATTTTTATTTCGGGATCCTATCATTTCATTTCTTCTGGGAACTTAGACTTGATTCTGGCTTCGATTATTGTCATTATTATTTCTTACTGGACGCGATCGATGGCTATTTCGGTAGTTTTTGGCTTAATTGCCGTGATGTTATTATCCATGTTAATTTAAATCTAAAAAAGAATCAGACTAGTGCAAGGGGTTGCTGTAATAATCTCTCTTGAGTTAAGCTGGTTCTTTTTGTTTTGTTCCATTTTGTTTCGCTCACTATAACTATGACAGGTTCACAAGTCAGCCTTTAGAAGATAAGCAAGATTCCAACGGGATTGCGATCCCGCCTCCATCTCACTTATCTTCTAAAAGCTACCGACTTGTTCCGCTCACTATTAGGACAGCTCCTGAAGACAGCCCAAACAAGATAACCACGACTCCCAGAGGATTGCGATCCTCTATCCGTCGTGGTTATCTTGTTTGGGCTAAACGTCTTCATTCGCTCACTATAAAACAAAGGACTGAGAATAAGTCTGACTCCCACGGGATTACGATCCCGTCTCCGTCGCCCTTATTCTCAGTCCTTTACCGTTTTGTTCCGCTCACTACTTATACATATACGCTCTTGTCATTGGCAACACATTGCTGCTTGCTCCTGCACCCTTTGTTAACAAATACTGGATCACATCAATGTTACCTGATTCGAATGATGCCGAACAAGCTTGTAAGTACAAATCCCACATTCTCACAAACCGTTCGTCAAACATCTTTACAATTTCATCACGATGTTCGTTGAAATTCTTATCCCAAATTTCTGTTGTCTTTTGATAATGACGACGCAATGGCTCCATATCATCAATTTGCATGTCATTTTCAATAATATGGTGAATGTTTTCTTCCAAACCTGGCACATAGCCACCTGGGAAAATCCATTTGTTCAACCAACCATTGTTCGCACCACCCTGCTGGCGCGTGATTCCGTGAATCAAAGCGACGCCATCTTTTTTCAAGTAATCAGAAACACACTTGAAGTAAGTCTGTAGGTTTTCTTTACCAACATGCTCAAACATGCCAACACTGGTGATGTAGTCAAACTGCTCATCTTTAATTTCACGATAGTCTTGTAAACGGACCTCAGCCACGTTTTCCAATCCTTCATCCTTAATACGCTGGTTAACTAAATTAAATTGTTCCTGAGAAAGAGTTACACCAACAACCCGCAAGTCATATTCCTTTGCAGCAGTTAGCATCAAAGTTCCCCAGCCACAACCAATGTCCAATAAAGTACGACGAGGTTGTGGATTCAACTTATTCAAAATATGGTGAACTTTGTTAACTTGCGCTGTTTCAAGATCGTCCGTATCTTTCTCGAAATAGGCACAAGAATAAGTCATTGTTGGATCTAACCATAGCTTATAAAAATCATTTCCAATATCATAATGATCTTGAACATCCGATTTGCTTTCCTTTTCGTCATGCTTTTGTTTAGGAAGAAAATGGATAAACTTTTTATTGTGGAAGAAACTGCCAGCTGTTTCGTATGCAGACATCAATAAAGCCTGAATACTACCGTCAATTTCAATTTTGCCATCCATATAAGCCTCACCAAGTGCAATAGAGGCATTGTTGATGATTTGCTTAACAGGTACAGCTTCGTTCAAAGTAATGGTGACTTCTGGTGTGCCATCACCGTATACCTCAGAACCGCCATCCCAGTAGTTTACTTTGAGGGGAATATTGAAGGAGTGCTTAAAAAACGTTTTGTAAAATTTTTTCTCTAACATCGATTAGAATCCTTTCTCTTATGAATAACAAGATTAAATAAGATTATTATACGCTCCCTAGATTGATTTTTCGAATTTTAAGAATAATGTCAAACGGAAAATCAATTTTAAAGTAGATAACATGCTATAATTATTTTATATATTGGCTTTGTAGGGATCAGTAGAATTGGGGGCGGCTCGTTTGAGAAAATGGACATGGGTAATCGTCACATTTATTGTGATTTTAATGGTGGGGGGCTATGCTTTCTCACGACACCAATCAATTGAAAAACAGTACCACGTAGATATGGAAAACGCAGCGGCTGCAATTAATGACGAAAACTATTCAGCAGCTGAAACGTATTTTCAGGCAGCTTTGACGCGGAGAAATAATGATTCAGTAGCGACACATCGATTGCGACAAACTAAGGTATTTGTCACGGCAATGTCGCAATTAGAAAATCATCGTTTCTCAACATCCAAAAAAACATTTGCACAAGTTTATAAAATTCATCATGGGTCAAAAGTCCTGAACTTGCGTGCTCATGAAAAAATTACTGAAATCGGTAAGGTTCAAAAGAACATTACTAAATACAATAAAGTTACAAAATATGCGCGTGAGTTGAACGAGGCCCAAGAGTTCAGTTTGTCGAATGTGCAGTTAGATAGCTTGTTTAACACAAAAGAATTTAAGAAGGGTTACTATACGTCGCTGTGGAAGACGGCTAAGCAGATTCAAAAGAGCAATAAGACTGGCTTGTCGCAGGCTGTAATGCCAGGATCAACTTCAAGTTCGGCACAAAGTCCTTCCAGTAATAACAGTTCAGCAGATAACACTACGACGGGAGCTACATCTGGTTCTAGTAATAGCAACGGTGTTTCCTCGTTACCAGCACCTAACCTGAGTTCTTCGGAAAAACAGGCTGCTGATAACTATTCTGGCAGTAACGAATATACGGTTACCAAAAAAGATACAGAATTAAACGGCAAAGTGATTACACAGGCGCAAATTAATGCGGCTCGTCAAGAACTTGGCACGAAGTCAAACCAATTCAGTGATCAGGATATTCGAAATATCATTAAAGAAGCGGCCCAAAAGGGCATTTCAGTTAGTGAAGCTGCCCAGTAAACTCGTCAAAAGGTTTAATATTTTCAAACGTTTGAATTGAGACTGCAAATTATTCTGTTTTAGTGTAAAATGGCTATTGTAAACTTAAAAAAGAAAGAGGTTTTCTCACATTATGGCAAAATTAGTATTAATCCGTCATGGTCAAAGTGAATGGAACTTGTCTAACCAATTTACTGGCTGGGTCGATGTTGACTTAAGCGAAAAGGGTGTTGAACAAGCAAAGAACGCTGGTAAGTTAATCAAAGCACAAGGCATTGAATTCGACTATGCTTTCACTTCAGTATTAACTCGTGCAATCAAGACTTTGCACTATGCTTTGGAAGAATCCGACCAACTTTGGATTCCAGAAGTTAAGAGCTGGCGCTTAAACGAACGTCATTACGGTGCTTTACAAGGCCAAAACAAGGCTAAAGCAGCTGAAAAATGGGGCGACGAACAGGTTCATATCTGGCGTCGTTCATACGACGTATTGCCTCCATTGTTGGATGCAGACGCTGAAGGTTCAGCAGCAAAAGACCGTCGTTACGCTAACTTGGATCCACGCATGATTCCTGGTGGTGAAAATCTTAAAGTTACTTTGGAACGTGTTATTCCTTTCTGGGAAGACGAAATTGCTCCTAAGTTATTAGATGGCAAGAACGTTATCATTGCTGCACATGGTAACTCATTGCGTGCTTTAAGTAAGTATATCGAAAACATTTCAGACGAAGATATTATGAATCTTGAAATGGCAACTGGCGAACCAGTTGTTTACGACTTCAACGACAAACTTGAAGTTCAAAACAAACAAAAATTAGACTAATTTAGTCGTTTAATAGGCATTCTCCCTCAGGGGGTGGATGCCTATTTTTTATAAAAATAATTGACTAACTTATATGGCGTTCACTTCAAGACAGAAAATGATTTCGGTTTTTTTATTAAGTTTATTTTTTGTGTTTCTGTTTTGTTAATGTATAAAAGAAGTAACTAAGCGTTGCTATCAAAATGAATCCCTGTAAAAAAAAGTTCCATGGAGTTGGTAGCGTTATAGTGGGACCAATAATTAATAAGTTATTCACTAACAGAATCAAGCCAACACATAATAAGAAGAGGATAGCTATCGATATTTTAGGAAGAACGGATTGGAAAAAACTAGCAGATTTTGAATAAACTGACTTATGCAATATTTTGAGAATTAAACTGATTGTAATAAGTTCAAGAAATGGAGCCAGAATGAATGCCCATAGGTTTATGATAATTCCTGACGTAGTACTAGTGCTACTTAACAAAAGAAAAAACCAACTAATGGCAATGACTAGAGTACTCATTGACAATTGATCACGTAATTTTGGCTTAGGCAACTGTGCTAAGATTTCATTTGCCATACTTTGAGGATCGTTACCAAACAATTCAGTCGCATCTGAATTATCTTTTTCAGCATCAATTAGATCCTGTAACATGCTTAATAACTGTAAGTTAATTGTTTCGTCATTGTAAAAGATGTTTTGACTCAAAATATAGGTTTGTAACTTTTCAAAATATCTTGAATCAAATGAGTTAAGCTGTGTTTTTAGCTGATTAATCTCCTGCTGGTACTGATTTGCTTTTTTCATTATTCATCATCCATCTCTTTTAAAATTTTGTCGACATGATTTTTTAATTGAAACCACTGCTGATTAAATTCTCGAAATTCTTGTAGTCCTTGAGGTGTAATTGAATAGTATTTACGATCAGGCCCATCCTTTGAGGGTTTCACTTTGCTGATTAAGGCACCGTTTTTTTCGAGTTTTATCAATAAAGGATAAAGAGTACCACCAGCAATTGTTGTAAAGCCGTGTTGATGTAAAGATTGAATTAATTCGTAACCATAAACTTCATCTTGAGCAACAATTGCTAAAACACAGCCTTCTAACACACCTTTAATTAATTGTGTTTGCTTCATTTTTTCACTTCCATATAGGTTGCTTTACTACATAGATATAGTGTAGCAAAGTGAAACTAGGTTGTAAAGCAACTTAGTTCCTGGCTAAGCGGACCCTTTCATAGGTTATCATGTTGTTTATTTAACTCCGAAATTAGTAAGATTGAAAATGGTATAATTATTACAATTATAAAGGTTTATTGCAATTCAGCTAATTTTACGGACTTAACCATTGATAATTTTGTTAATGTATTATTTGTCTAGTTGCGGTAAATTATAAACAAGGAAAAACTAATTTGCACAGCGCCTAATTACATAAAAAGCAAATAACAACATATCTGGAGGAAAAATGAAACAAAAAGTAGAAAAGGCGCCAACATTACGACGTTCAATGACCGCAAATCAAATGGAAATGATTTCTCTGGGTGGTGCAATTGGAGTGGGCCTCTTTATGGGGGCAACCTCTACAATTAAATGGACGGGTCCTTCTGTCATTTTTGCCTATATGTTTGTAGGGCTCATTCTCTACATTGTCATGCGCGCCCTTGGGGAAATGGTTTATGTCAATCCAGGGACCGGCTCCTTTGCCGATTATGCAACTGAGTATGTCCATCCACTTGCCGGTTACATGGCAAAATGGGCAAACGTTTTTGAATATATTGTGGTTGGGATGTCTGAGGTTGTAGCCGCAACCGAGTACTTAAAATATTGGTGGCCGCACACTAATTCATTTATTGCAGGAATTATTGTGATTTTATTCCTAGTTGCAGCCAATCTCACTAGCGCAAAGGCCTATGGGTCACTGGAATTTTGGTTTGCCATGATTAAAGTTGTGACAATTATTATGATGATTATATTGGGATTTGCCATTATCTTTCTTGGCTGGGGAAACGGTGGTCACCCAGTGGGGTTGAGTAACCTTTGGAGCCACGGCGGGTTCTTTACCGGTGGTTTTCGTGGATTTTTCTTCTCCATGTCGATTATTGTGGGTTCTTATCAAGGAATTGAACTACTTGGAATTTCAGCTGGTGAAGTGGCAAATCCTCAAAAAGCGATTGTGAAATCTGTGAAATCTGTGCTGCTCCGAATTTTAATCTTCTATGTTGGGGCAATTTTTGTAATTGTAACGATCTACCCATGGAATCAACTGAGTTCGATTGGTTCGCCATTCGTGTCGACCTTCGCCAAGGTTGGTATTACAACGGCGGCTTCTGTGATCAACTTTGTGGTTTTGACAGCGGCACTCTCGGGTGCCAATTCAGGGATTTATTCTTCGAGTCGGATGCTGTTTAAACTAGCTCATGAAGGGGATGCACCCAAGATCCTAGGTCGGTTGTCTAAACGAGTTGTACCTGATGCAGCCATTTTAGGAATCTCGGGTGGAATTTTACTTGGCTTTATCGTTGATACAGTGGCTTCAATCTACAGTAAATCTACTTCAAATTTATTTGTTGTGGTGTTCAGTTCTTCAGTGCTGCCGGGAATGGTACCATGGTTTGTGATTCTGTTGGCCGAACTACGCTTCCGCAAGGGCAATGCGAAACTTATGGAGACGCACCCCTTTAAACTTCCGCTTTATCCGTTTGCCAATTATTTTGCATTCATAATGTTGTTGGTTATTGTGGTGTTCATGTTTATCAATCCAGATACGCGAATATCAGTGATCGTTGGAGCAGTAGTTTTGATTCTGGCTGCGACGGTTTACTTGATCCGTCATCGCCAGAAAATCTAAATACTAAAAGACGGCTTTTAAGACCGTCTTTTTTTGTTAATTTTTTTCGATTCCCAGTTCAATGATCCCCGCCTTTTCCATTAAGCGGATACTTTCTTCCAGGTGATGGACTAAAGATTTTTGATCGTTGCTATCAAGTAAGGCGACTCGACTTTCGATCTGAGACTGAATCAAATCCATATGGGCCTTAACAACTGATTGACCCTTTTTTGTGCGTTGAACATTAATGATTCGGCGATTATCCTCGTTTCGTTTTCGGTGCACTAGCCCACGTTTTTCAAGTGTATTAATAATGCGGGTCAATTGTGGTCGAGTAATGCCGATCGCGATTGCCAGTTCAGTCATGGTCATGCCGGAGTGACGGTAAACATTTCTGAGCGTGATGGCTTGCAATCTAGTGAGTTCGAAATCTTCGAGAGACCGATTTTGTGAGATTACTTGTGCGAAGGCCAAAAACAGTTTGCCAAACGCATCGCCACTATTAGTATTTGTTTCCATAATTTGCGTCTCCAAAGTTGGTATAAAAATAAGTTTTCATAACAGTTGACAATTGTGAAGTATGTCCCTATAGTTAAGCATTGTCAAATAAAATCAGTCAAAATTAAAAGTAAAAAGAGGATATGCCGTTGTTAAATTTAAGCCACATCAACAAGTATTATCACGTTGGAGATACTGTTACAAAGGCACAAGATGATGTTTCTGTTGAGTTTCGAAAACAAGAGTTTGTTGCTATATTAGGGCCCAGTGGTTCGGGTAAAACAACCATGCTGAATATCATTGGCGGATTGGACCGCTATGATTCTGGGGATCTGCTGATAAAGGGCAAGTCTACCAAAAATTTTAAAGACTCTGAATGGGATGCTTACCGAAATAATTCGGTTGGCTTTATTTTTCAATCCTATAACCTAATTTCCCATCTTTCCATTCTTGAAAATGTGGAAATGGGGATGACTTTAAGTGGTGTGCCATCAGCAATCAAAAAGCAAAAAGCTACAGACGCTCTAATTCGGGTTGGGCTAAAAGATCAAATTCGTAAACAACCAAATCAGTTATCCGGTGGGCAAATGCAGCGAGTGGCTATTGCCCGAGCGATTGCCAATGATCCAGAAATTCTTCTTGCTGATGAACCAACAGGAGCCTTAGATTCCGAAACAAGTGACGAGATTATGCAATTGATTCGAGATTTGAGTAAAGATCGTCTTGTGATTATGGTGACGCATAATCCCGACTTGGCTCATAAATATGCAGATCGCATTATTGAGTTTGCCGATGGTCAGATTCAAAATGACTCAAAGCCGTTTGAAGAAGAACAAGCACAAACTGATTTTTCATTAAATAACACAAAAATGAGCTACTGGACAGCGCTTATGCTGTCTTACACCAATATTCGCACAAAAAAAGGTAGAACGTTCTTAACTGTGTTCGCTTCAAGTATTGGTATTATCAGTATTGCAGTCGTTTTGGCCCTTTCAAACGGGTTTCAAAAACAAGTTGATGAAAGTCAAAGTGATGCTTTGTCAACAATGCCCGTGACGGTTTCACCAACTAGTACGGATCCCAGTGCCATGAGTTCAAGTGATAATACTGATAAAAAGCTTTCTAAGAATAATCAGGTTAAGGCTGAAAAAAGTGCTGAGGATAAAGCGCAACACACAAATAAAATTACCACCAATTACTTGGATTATTTGAATAAAATGCCTAAAAAAGATGCGAAAAACATTGCTGTGAGTTACGGTACCGGCATGAATTTATTGCGGAAGGTTAATGGTAAATACAAACCAGTTACATTTTCGACTAGCAATCCGGACAATTCCTCAACCAGTGCGAGTGCGATGATGAGCGCGTCTACTGGCTTAAATGGAAGTGTTTATCCAGTTGACCGTAATGGCAAGCAAAGTTTCTTAAGGACGTATTATAAGGTGATTGCTGGCAGTTATCCAACGAAGTCTACAGATATTGTGTTAGTGGTGGACAAAGATAATACCGTCAATATTAATGCCCTAAAGAATCTTGGTTTTACTGTTAAAGAAGGTCAAAAGTTTAATTATAAAGATCTAGTTGGCACAAAAATTAAGGTCGTTGCAAATGATAATTATTATACAAAACTGCCAACCGGAAACTATGTATCTGGAACGGATTATGCGAAGATGGCCGCAAAGGCAAGTACAAAAACGCTAACTGTTAAGGGGATTATTCGGGTAAAAGCCTCAGGTAACTCGGATGGCATTCTTGCAAATGGGGTGGCCTACAGTGCTAATTTGACGAAAGACGTTTTGAATGCAAACAAGAATTCAAAAATTGTGACTGCCCAAAAGAAGAGCAACAACAATGTTATGACTGGTCAAAAGATGGACAATGCAACCCGTTCAGCAATGTTGACCACACTTGGTGGTGACTCAACACCAACTAATATTCAAATTTATCCAACTAAGTTTAAACAAAAAGACAAGGTCCTTTCTTATTTAGATAAATATAATAAAGGTAAGAGTAAAACAGATAAAGTCGTTTACACGGATCTTGCCAGCACCATTTCTAAAATGACCGGTGGCATTATGGACGCCATTACCTATGTTTTGGTGGCTTTTGCTGGAATTTCACTGGTGACTTCTATGATCATGATTGCGATCATTACGTACACAAGTGTTCTAGAACGGACTAAAGAAATTGGGGTGCTCAAAGCCTTGGGAGCGCGTAAGAAAGATATTACCCGGGTGTTTGATGCGGAAACCTTTATCTTAGGGTTTGGTGCTGGGGTGTTCGGGATTTTCGTTGCTTGGGCGTTAACTTTCCCGATCAACGCGATTTTGGAGAATGTGACTGGACTAGCGGGGGTTGCTGTTTTGAATCCGACTCAAGCTGTTATCTTAGTGATTGTCTCAACCATTCTGACCATGTTAGGTGGTCATATACCAGCACGAATGGCTGCCAAGAAAGATGCTGCCATTGCGTTGCGAGCAGACTAAATTTAAAATATGCAAAAGAAAGTGCAAAAAAGACGGTTCAGACGATAGTCATTCTTGTGGCGGAAGAATCTTCCTTTTTTACACATTTCAGAAATAATATTTTGGAAAATATAAAGCGGGCAGGCAAAAACATAGTTTTTGCCTGCCCACTTTTTGCCTGCTTCGGATAATCCGAAAAAATTTACCGTTCCTTGAAGGACCTTGACAGAAGAGAATTCAGCATGTATAGTTAGTCACATAAGTAACTAACTAATTCACTATATATGGAGGGGCAAAATGGCAAATATTTTAGAAGTCAAACATCTAAACAAAAGTTTTGGACGGAAACCGGTTTTACATGATATTAGTTTCACAGTCCAAAAAGGCCGAATTGTAGGGCTTGTAGGACCTAATGGGGCAGGAAAATCAACCATTATGAAAACTGTTTTAGGATTGACTGATTTTTCTAATGGTGAAATTTTGGTTGAGGGACAAACGGTCACAGCCACAAAGCATACTAGTTTAGCATACGTGGGGGCGTTAATCGAGTATCCAGGGATTTATCCATTTATGAGCGGGCTGGATCATTTGAAGTTGTTTGCAACGGGTGATGATCAAAATCAACGAATTGATGAAGTTGTCACGGAGTTACGAATGACAAAGTATATCAAACGGAAAGCCAAATCCTATTCCTTGGGCATGAAACAAAAATTAGGAATTGCTTTGGCCTTAGTGAACCATCCAAATTTTGTGGTGTTAGACGAACCGATGAATGGGTTGGATCCGGAATCAAATAAAGATTTGCGAAATATTATAACTAACCTGGCTAAAAAGGGAACAACTATTTTAATTTCGAGTCATATTTTAAGCGAACTCGAAAAATTGGTGAATGACGTTTTAGTCATTGATAAAGGCCGCATTGTTTCTCAATCCTCTATGCGGAATTTGATGAATCGAGGCAAAAAGTATCTCGTGATCAAATCAGCTGATGATGCGAAAGCCAAAAACTTGTTGATGGCGGCCGGCTACGAATTGGCAGACGGTGATGACGTTCGAATTTTAGAAACAGATGCACAGAAATTGATGCCAATTTTAAAAATCTATGTTGAAAATGATATTGAAATTTTAGATATTCAACATCAGCAAAGTGACTTAGAAACATCATTGTTAACGCTGCTGGCTAATGATCAAGTGACGGAATAGGGGGAGAAGCAAAATGTTAACGTTAATACATCAAGAGACTTTCAAATTAATGCATAAAAAGAGCACTTATTTTGTTTCACTGTTTTTGGCAGGCATGATCATCTTGTTTGGAGTTCTTGCTAAGTTGTATCCTAATAGTTTTGATCCCAAAAGTATGTTTAATATTAATTTCACGGGGATTGAATGGATCACGTTTTTAATGATTGCGGCAAGTGCTTCAATTGTGGCAATGGAATTTCAATACGGAACTGTAAAAGAACTGCTGTATCGAAAGTACAATCGGGGTCAGGTTCTTGTAAGCAAATGGATTGTCACTTTTATTTATTCACTCTACATGTACGTTTTGGCACTGGTGTTAACGCTCGTGTTGAAAGTGGTTTTGTTTAATCATACCTTTGAGCTGGGCAAACTCAGTGGTAGCCATACAGTTATCGAAAATTTACTAATTTCAATGGGAAGCCAATTTATTGGTTTGTGGTTGGTGCTAAGTTTGGTCTTGCTCTTGGCAACTATGTTTAAGAGCTCAACAGTAGCAGTTTCTGCTGGATTTATCGGCTATTTTGCTGCCAATATTGCAGCAAGTTTGATGTTCGGACTTATTGGCAAATGGGAGTGGTTAAAGTGGAATCCATTAAATATGCTGTCATTATCAACGCAGGTCATGACGCCATCTTATCGTGAGTTTACTAAGCTGACGGTTGATCAATTGGTTATGGGTAATCTTGGTTACATCGTGGTATTTTTGTTTTTGGGTTATCTTATTTTCAAAAAACGAAATGTGTAATTAAATAATCTAAAGTAAAGCCGTTTCAGGTCTCAGAAAAATAATGAGCCGAAACGGCTTTTTTTATGTGGCAAACTGTAATATTTCACCTCTTGAATTAAAGAAATGTAATATAATGACACTATTGGATAGTTTTTGATATGACTGGAGGGGTAACGGCTTGCAAATCAGAAAAATAGTGACGAGCTTAGGAGTCTTATTTCTAGCATCCTTTTTGACTGCATGTGGGGCAAAAAATACAAAAGTTGTTGTTCCAAAGAAAAATTCAAGTACATTTGTCATTCAATCGTTTCTAATTTAGTTTTATCTTTATGAAAAGAATTTTAACCATTGATAAAAGCTGTCCACAAAAATTTACTCATGTTTGACTGGAGATTGTTTTCAGTAGTGCCTACTGTAATGGCTTTTATATTAAAAAAGTTATGAATAAATTATATAATTTTGATGCGCGAAGGAGTCTGTTTTACTACGCATTCAGTAATAGTGAATGGAATCTTGATTGGGTAAAACGAGTCTTATGAATTTTTTTGGTACTAAATAAGCGTCATAACTGTTCAAAGCAAGGTTAACCATTTTTCTTGTAGCAGTGAAACGTTTATTTAATTTTGTTTGTAAATAAAGCTAGTGGAAATAAACTTAAATACGGCTAAACTACTATTGACATGAAATGCTTTATTGCCTAATAATGGGCTTATTATCTGTAACTTTATAGGGTTATGTACATAATAAATATTAATGACGGAGAATACATATGAAGAGGCTTATTTCAAAAGGAATTGATCAAATTATTTTGTGTCTACTAATCATTAGTCTGGTTGGGGCATTGATCTCTACAAATTTAGCGAATACCTATCAATTTGGATTTATTGTGGGTATATTAACTATTTTGGGTATTATACTAGTAATTTTACCCTTTCCGAAGGCTAACATAGGAAAGTATTTATGCTTTTTGAATCAACCATGGTTTTTTTGCTTGATTATTTTGGCCTATCAAATCCTATTGGTTGTCAGTTTAACGGGAGAGATTGGCTATGATGCGTTTACCATTAAGCATGCAGCTATGGGAAATCCAGATTATTATTACTTTTCCGTTTATCCAAATAATCTGGGAATTCTATTTTTAATGCGCTTTTTATATGTGATTAGTCATGCCCTTGGGATAACGAATTTTACACTTACATTGAATTTCGTTAATATATTTTTTGTTGATATTGCTGTATTTTTAATTTGGCTTTTTTTGAAAAAATATTTAAAAAAGTCGATTTTATGGGGTTTGTTTCCTTTTGTATTCATACTTGCACCGTGGCTGGTAGTTTTTTATTCTGATACAACAGTTTTACCGTTCACGGCCGCAATGATTGTGACGCTGTATGAGTTACTTCAAAACTTTAATCATAAACAATACTCAGCAAAAAGATTATATGTGTTGAGTACCATTTTTGGTATTAGCACATTTTGTGCATATGCGCTAAAACCAAGTACATTCATATTTGTGCTCGCTACCGTTGTTGAATTGGCCTTGAATTTATTAATTAAGCCTTTCTCCAATGAGTGTGGGGGACAAAATTTTGGTCCTGATAAGCCACTTCAATTTGTTTGTAACGGGTAGTTGGACGTTCTCCTAATAAAGACAGACAGCCTTCCTTAGTGGAATAGGCGTCTGTTTTTTTCGTAATTATAGGGTTTACCATTGGAACTGGCAATAGTCCCATTTGAAAAACAATGATGCGTTTGTTCACACCAATCATGTTGGCCGCCATCCCAACACAATCAGCTTGATGCGCCTTGAGAGTGTCTAATAAATCAGTTGTCACTTGAGCATCTGCTTTGGTAGCTTTAACTGCCTTTTGTGATAGTGACGCTGTGTTGCGATTGATGGGTTTAATCATGGTTTTGCTCCTTAAATGTTTGGTTGCTTGGAAAGTACAACTCTTTATTTTTATGATTGAGATAATCGGTAAAAATGGCCGAAACAACCGAATTTAGCTTATAGTTTTTCATTTGATTCCGTGCCAACCACAATGTTTGACCTTCATTTTTTGTTCCGGCTAGGTTATGTGTTGCAGTTTCTGTGGGAATTGTTGCTTGATATACAAAGATGAGTTCTTTGAGACTGTCTTGACGGTCGAAATTAACAAAGCCCATTAGTGTGGGAGACACAATGGTCAAACCAGTTTCTTCTTTAATCTCTCGAATGGCCGCGCTTGTGACGGATTCGTTGGGTTCCACATGACCACCAGGAAATGTTAGTGATGGTTCGAATTCGGAATCATTTTTTTTCATAACAAGTATTTTTTGATTACAGTTAATTAAACAAATACAAGTAAGTTCACAAGGATATGTTCGATCCATGAGGCTAGCTTCCTCTCTATATTAAAATTCTTTTTTACTTATTTTATCATGTTGAATGAAGAGGCGTGATATTGATTGTTAGCGTTATTGCAGTAGATGCAAGGGTTCAAATCCCTAATGACGATGTGTTTAAAAGGATTAAAGCTTTTTATATTTAGATGGAGGAACCCTCTGAAAGACGGTTATAAATGCTAAGTACGCTTCCAGCAGGTTTACGATCCCACATAAAGCACACTTAGCTTTTTATAACTAGTATTTTATTCATTTATTTTTCCACTTGACAATTCATTTTATCACGATTAGAATTGCATTAAAATCAAATTAATAAATGAACAATGAAAAGATGAGTAGTCATGCGATTGACTTTTAGAGAGGTTCCGTTTGGTGAAAGGAACTACAATCAAGTGGTGAAGATGGTCTTGGAGAGAAATGTTGTTGAATCATTGACTAGACAACATTGGGTACGCCCATTAACGCGCAGAGTATAGCAATTTTATTGTCGTACTTTTTAAGTTGTTTAGTGTGAACTAAACAAAAACAAAAGGTGGTACCGCGAGATCAATCGTCCTTGGAATTTATTCCAGGGGCGTTTTTTATTGTTCAAATAATAAATAGGAGAGTGTATGAGATGACAGTTAGTGTAAAGAATCAATTTCCATATCGTTATGACGAAGTAGGCAGTTTGTTGCGGCCAGAAGCTTTGAAAGAGGCTCGGGCCAAATTTCATGCTAATAAAATTAGCACGGATGAGTTGAAAAAGGTTGAAGACCAAGAAATTGACCGGATTGTTAAAAAACAAGTTGAGCTTGGTTTAAAGGCGGTAACTGCTGGTGAGTTCCGTCGTAGCTGGTGGCACTTGGACTTTATCGATGGTCTAAATGGTGCCCATTTCTTCACACCTGAAAAGGGGTATAATTTTAATGGTCTTGAAACCCGTAAAGGTGGCATCAAGATCACAGATAAGGTGACTTATAACCCTGATCATCCTTTCTTTGCGGATTTCTCATACCTAAATAGTATTGTGTCAGAAGGCGTGACTGCTAAACAAACGATTCCAAGCCCATCTGTTTTGTTTCCTAATAAGGATGCAGAAATTTTTGATGACTATTATGACTATGATTTGGACGACTTTGTGGACGATTTGATTGTTGCCTACCAAAAAACGGTTCAGCA
This sequence comes from Pediococcus parvulus, assembly GCF_007990205.1. GTDB lineage: Bacteria > Bacillota > Bacilli > Lactobacillales > Lactobacillaceae > Pediococcus > Pediococcus parvulus. The sequence goes on from NZ_BJWE01000008.1 coordinate 34,369, forward strand.
TTTTTATGATTTAGGTTGTCGTTACCTACAAATTGATGATACCTCATGGGGAATGTGGGCCAGTTTTTCAAAGGGCACGCTGAATCCTGACTTAAAACCCGTTGCGAAAGCAGCTGTTCGTGCAATCAACGCCATTGCTGATAACAAACCAGCAGATTTAACCTTGACGATGCATGTGTGTCGCGGAAATTATGCTTCAACATGGGCAGGGGCAGGGGCTTACGATCCAGTGGCCGACTACTTAGCACAACTCCATATTGATGGTTATTTCTTGGAATATGATGACGAACGCTCTGGTGGCTTTGAACCTCTTAAGAAGATTGCCGATAATGGCCGTCATCAACGCATTGTGTTAGGCTTGGTTACTTCTAAGAAACCAGAGCTTGAACCACAGGCTGTTTTGAAAGCACGAATTAAGGACGCTAGCCAATATGTACCTTTGGAAGATCTTTGCTTATCAGCACAGTGTGGCTTTGCCTCAACTGAAGAGGGTAACCACTTGACCGAAGACCAGCAATGGGACAAGTTGAAACTTGTGATCGACACGGCTAAATCGGTGTGGTCAGATTAAATTTAGAAAAGTGACTTCAGTTTCGACTATGATAAATAAGTTAAGTCACAAAAATGAGGTAAGGGGAAATTCCCAAACCTCATTTTTGTATAGTTTAGTAAAGATATGCTGGTCCCCAGTACTTTACAGCATTATGGGCAATTCCTTCATACAAAGTTGTTAAAGCATGTGGTGCCACGTATTGATGAGCAAGTAAATAATGTGTAATTTCACGACTGAGTTTTACGCAAACTAGTTTGACTTCAGCATTATTTTCTAATTCAGTTGCATAAGTTAAGAGAAACTTTGAAATTTCTGTATTTTGTTGGCCTCATCAATTAAATTAAAAATTGCTTTTTGTTTTTTGTCCATTTCCTGCTCCCCCAATGTTGTGAATCACATATGGTATACACCTTGTTAGATCAGTTTCAAGTCGACCATTCTGTTAAGATGAATTTTGATATTTTGAAAATTGGTTTTGCTGTATTTGCAACAAAATGCTATAATGTTTTTTATTAAGCGAGGTGATTTCCAATGGCCGATGTTTTACGCGAAATTGGCGCAATTTCAAGAGCACTCGATTCGATTAGTAATATTGAGTTTAAAAAGTATGAGTTAACCAAAGGACAGTACCTTTACTTGGTGCGCATTTGTGAAAATCCCGGTATTATTCAAGAACGAGTAGCTGAAATGCTTAAAGTGGATCGGACTACCGCGGCTCGAGCCATTCAGAAATTAACGCAAAATGGGTTAATTGAAAAACGAATGGGCGTCACTAATAAGAAAAATAAACAGCTCTTTCCAACATCAAAAGGACTGGCAATTTTCCCCGTTATTCAAAGGGAAAACAAGTATTCAACTAGGGTGGCTTTGAATGGGTTTACGGATGAAGAACGGCAATTAGTTGAACGATTATTAACCCGAATGCGCGAAAACGTTTCGTCAGATTGGAATTATGTTAAAAAAGGAAATCAGCGGAGGTACTGAAATGATAAAACAAGTGCAACTGACAAAATTAGACGTCAATGATTGGCAAGAATTACAAAAAGTGAGTATCGAAACTTATAAGGATACGTTTGATCCTTTCAACCCGCCTGATATTATGGACGCTTATTTGACGGAGGCGTATGAACCGAAAAAATTGCAGCGGGAGTTAGCAAATCCTAATTCTAGTTTTTACTTTGTGAAGGTCGATCAAGAAACAGCCGGGTACTTAAAAGTAAATATAAATGATGCGCAAACCGAAAAAATGGGAACTGATAATTTGGAAGTAGAAAGAATTTATATTCGTCCAGCTTTTAAACACCAGGGATTAGGTACCCGCCTCATTCAAGAAGCGGAAAAACTAACTCGTGAAAATCATAAGGCCAAAATTTGGTTGGGCGTTTGGGAACATAACGAACCGGCTAAACATTTCTACCCCAAGTTTGGGTTCAAACGCATTGGCCAACATTCCTTTTTTATGGGCGATGATGAACAGACAGATTATTTGATGCAAAAGGTGCTTTAACTACAAAAGGTTCGATTCTAGACATAAGAATTGGCCTTTTTTTATATGCAATTGTCTCTCCAAATAGAAGAGAAAATCCAGTGTGGCCCTCAATGAAAACGCTTTATAATGGGCTTTGTTTGTTTATGCCAAAATTTGGTGGTAAGGTTTACTTGGATGGCACTTTAAATTAGTTAGTGGAGGAGGGTAACTTTCGAAACAGAATACTGATTTGAGGATGACATTTTTTATTTTATTAAGGAGTGATTTGTTTGCATCAGAGAACACGTAACTTACGTCATACAACCAGCGTAATCACAATTGGTGGTTTGTTATTTGGTTATGACACAGGTGTGATTAACGGTGCGTTGCCATTTATGTCAAGTAGATCGCAGCTAAATTTAAATGCGACAGGTCAAGGTTTAGTATCCAGTATTTTAATTTTAGGTGCCGCTTTAGGTTCCATGTTTACTGGAAAAGTTTCGGCACTTTATGGGCGCCATCGTGTGGTCCAATGGATTGCCAGCTTATTTATTCTCGCTAATGTATTTTGTGCGTTGGCACCGAACGAATTTATTTTTATTATTTTTCGGTTTGTTTTGGGAATTGCCGTCGGGGCGGCATCCGAAGTAATTCCTGTTTATCTCTCGGAAATTTCACCGATTAATGCCCGGGGGATGGTTGTTACCCGTAACGATTTCAAAATTGTGTTGGGGCAATTTTTCGCTTATGCCGTTAATGCCATTATTGGTGGGACGTTTAGCAATATTATGTGGATTTGGCGTGTCATGTTAGTCATGGCGTCCTTACCGGCTGCAATTTTGTTGTTGGAGGATCGTTCCGTTCCGGAAAGCCCTATTTGGTTATGGAAGAATGGCTATTTTAAAAGAGCTAAATTGGTCATGCAGAGATATTTGCAACCCAAGGAAGCTAAGCAAGAAGTTGAAGAACTTCAAACTGATGACGATTCAGTTACTCCAGCACAAACTTGGCGAAACGTCTTATTTTCGAGTAATATCAAGATTTTATTAATAGGGGTTGGACTAGCAATTGCTCAGCAGATCACGGGGGTCAATGCCATTATGTATTACGGTACCTTAATGTTAGAAAAAACTGGGTTAACACGAAGTTCGTCACTTTATGGAAACATCATCATTGGATTAGTATCTGTGTTGAGTGTGGGTATCAGTGTCCGAATTGTTGGACGATTCAAACGCCGTCATTTATTGTTGGCGGGGTTAATTGGTAGTTCGGTAATTTTAGCCGCTTTGAGTTTAGTAACTCGTTTACTGACAGGCTTAGGGCTAGTCATAACAGTTCTGGCTTTTATCACGTTATTTTTAATTTGTCAGCAAGGACTTATCAGTCCGCTAACTTGGTTAATTTTGTCAGAACTATTTCCGATTGATATTCGTGATGTTGGAATGAGTTTTTCAACGTTTTTTGTTTGGATGGCGGACTTTGCAGTTAGTTTCATCTATCCAATTTTGATGAGTGCGTTAGGATTGTCCGCAGTTTTCCGAATTTTTGCGGGTTGTGGCGTTCTTTGTCTCATATTTGTTTACTTGGTCGTACCTGAAACCAAAAATAGAACGATGGTCACATCTAATCAAGTGAATAATTAAACGGAAAGTATTCAAGCTTTAAAATAGGAGTGAATTATTGTGAAACCAGTAGAAACAGCAACCAAGGATGTCCCTCAAGGTGACATTCACGGCTATGATCAGATTCTGAAATATTTTAATAGTGAGCCTGTGAAACAGACAAAAAAGGATGCGTATCATTCAATTACGTTTGTCACGACCGGAATTATTGCTTATGACGGCGGTCAAACAACAATGCTACATTTAGGAACATTGCTTAGTCAACAGGGATACGATGTTTATTATCTAAGTTATGTGCCGCAAACTCGTAAAGAGATGGCTCAAAACGCTGAATTCAACTATGCCGGTTATGAAGGTACTTGTTTGGACATGAGTCAGTTAGATTCACATAAGTCGGATATCTGGCTCGCAACTTTGTGGGAGTCAGCGTATGTGATTAAAAATAAACCAGGTTACAAAATGTATTTTGTGCAAGATTATGAGCCTTATTTTTATCCTTATGGTGATCGTTATCAAATGGCCAAAAGAAGTTATGAATTAGGACTGCATATGGTTTCGTTGGGGCCATGGTGCGCAAAAATGATTAAGGAGAATTGTACTGTGACAAGCCCAATTGATCAGATTAATTTTCCGGTCAACTTGGAACAGTATCCTTATCAATCTCGTGATTTTAGTCATTATCAGAATAAAAGTAGCTTTGATGTGGCCGTGTATACTAAGTGGAGCAGTCCAAGACGAGCACCAATTAATATTCAGTTGAGTTTGAAGAATTGTCAGGCAATTTTAGCTAAACATGATATGAAATTGAATTTACATTATTTTGGTACTGATAAAGCCGCAAAGTTTATTAATGGAGAAAATCTTGGCAAACTAACCAAAACTGAGATGATTGATTTGTATCATCGTTGTGATTTTGGCATTGCTCCATCAATGACAAACTTCTCGTTAGTACCTTTTGAAATGATGAGTTGTGGGCTTCCATTGATCGATTTTAAAGAAGGAACAGGAAAATATTTCTTGCCAGAAGGTTCTTATTTACAGACTAGTTTTGATGAAAAATATTTGGCCCAGACTTTTTTAAACGCCAGATTGAATAGTTTTGTAATTGAAAAACGAGTGAAAAAGGGCGTTTCTCATTTAAAGTCCATTACGTGGAAACAGACGCTTACAGATTTTGAGGCAATTATCGAAAAGATTTCGATCGCAGTTGCATAAAAAATGAAAAAAGAAGAGAAGACCGCAACAAAAACATAGTGTTTTTCGTAGTCTCTCTTCTTTTTTTTGAATATTTTTTACTCTTCTTGATGTCACATCTATTTATTTAGTTGTGGCCTCCAAAATTTTAGTTTTCGGCGAAACCTGATTATTCAGTACCTTAAATTTCAGGAGAGAAATGGCATCCATATTGGTGATGATTACCATCATGGGGGTCTGTTTGCCGGCATCTTTAATGGCTTGTAAATCAACGTTAGCAACTAAATCACCATGATTGATGTGTTGACCATCACTAACTTTTACATCAAAAGGTTTACCTTTTAATTCGACTGTATCAATTCCCATGTGAAGGAGGATCTCCAGACCAGAATCAGTTGTAAAACCAATGGCGTGTTTGGTTGGAAAGACGGTGGTAACCGTCCCATCAACTGGAGAGGTAATGGTGCCAGATGTGGGTTCAATGGCAAATCCATCACCTAACATTTTTTGCGAGAATGTTGAATCATTGACATCTTCAATATTCATATACGTGCCATCAGCAACACTGTAAAACTCATTTAATACACCAGATTTGATAGCAGAATCCGACGTTGTTTCAGCAGGAGATTGGGTCTTAGTCGTTGCTTCTTCTTCAAGTTCTGCAAGCGGCGTTTTGGCGTTAAACAGTTTGCTTAAAGCATCGGCTACAAACTGAACTTCAGTTCCAATAATGATGTGGAGGTTTACTTTATCAAGCATATTTAAGCCCACAGCTCCACTGCGCTTGATGGCAGCCTCATCGATTTTATCCGTATCTTTCAGTTGTAAACGTAAACGAGTTGTACAGTTATCCACAGCAGTTAAATTATCAGCACCGCCTAGGGCCACATAAATTTTTTTCGCTTGAATACTGAATTTATCGTCTTTATCATCGGTTTGAATAGTTGCCTGGGGAGCATCACCGTCATCAGTGTCAGTTAATGGTTCTCGTCCAGGAGTCATTAAGTTAAACTTTTGGATGGCAAAATTAAATCCAAAGTAGTAAATGGCAGCCATCACTAATCCTTGCGGAATCAGCATTAACGGATGGTTTGCAATTGGATTTTTTAAACTCAGCACATAATCGATTAAACCAGCACTGAATGAAAAACCGGCTGTCCAGTGCATGAAGGCGGCAAATGCCATTGATAAGCCCATGAAGAAGGCGTGAATGACGTATAACGGCCAAGCTACAAACATGAAGGAGAACTCAAGAGGTTCAGTAACACCGGTGAAAAATGAAGCAAAGGCGCCTGCTAGCATCAAGGAACCAACTTCTTGTTTGCGTTCAGGACGCGCGTTTCGATAAATGGCGTAGGCTCCAGCTGGTAACCCGAACATCATAACAGGGAAGAAACCAGCTTGGTACATTCCGGTAACACCTTTCGGACCTTCATGAGCTAAGAACTTACCAATATCATTGATCCCGGCTACGTTAAATAGGAAGACAGAGTTCAAAGCTTGATGAAGACCAGTTGGAATCAGCAAGCGGTTGAAGAATCCGTAAATACCAGCTCCTAGAGGGCCTAAGCCGACGACAAATTTTCCGAAAATGACCAAAGCGTTGTAAAGCGGTGGCCAAATGACAAGCAGGACAGCACTGACAATTAACATGACGAGCGCCGCCATAATTGGGACTAACCGTTTGCCACTAAAGAAGGAAAGCGCCATTGGCAATTTGGTGTTGTGGAATCGATTATACAAGGCCGCGGCAATTAAACCGGACATAATTCCGATGAAAACATTGCTGATTGCTGCAAATGACGGATCCACTGCCGAAACTTTAGTGCCAAGCAAGGTCGCCACGGAACTAGACTTCAAAACATTTGTGGGAACTTCAAATGCAACTAGTCCAGCTAAAGCTGCGGAGCCATCCTTATCCTTAGCCATCCCTAATGCTGTCCCGACAGCGAAGAGTAGTGGCAATTGATTTAAAATTGCATTACCACCAGCTTGTAAAAACCGGGCAATAAAACCACTATCTGCGGATGCCCACCAAAAGCCGACGCCGACAAGTAGTGCTGCCGCCGGTAAGACGGCCACGGGAAGCTGTAAAGAACGACCTAACCTCTGAAAATATGTTTTCATTATGAAAACCTCCCGAAAAATAGAATGAAATTTACAAATAATTTCATTTATTAGTCTAGGTTACAGAAAACAATAATGCAAGTGGTTATGTTACATGATCTCACATGTATCAGCATTTATTTGATTTTTTTTGAAATTGGTTTACCTATGAATGACGATGAAAAAATGCCGGTTAATGAAATAAATGTTGAAATTGTTATGTAAAACAGGCTTTATTTTTTGTAAAAGTTTGACAGCGGATACATTCACTGCTAATATAGAAACATTGTCACAATGTTATTACTTCGGGTAAGCATGTGTGATAGTAGATTTGTTCAATTAAATATCATAAGGTGTTATCAAAATTTTGAGCATGACTTATTTGTTGGAGGGATTTTTTCGCTGCAATGAATAAGTCTTTTTAGGTGGTCCGATTGAAAATAAAACGCGTTTTAAACAATAATACAGCAATTTCAGAGAACCATGACGGTCTAGCCATTTTGTTAATGGGTCCTGGAATTGCGTTTGGTAAGAAAAAGGGACAAGAGATTGAGATTGAAAAAGTAGAAAAGACTTTTATTATTAAAGATCCGGATACAATGAACAAATTTACGGACTTAGTCATTGATGTGCCGTTGAACGAGATTATGATTGCGGAAAAGATTATTAATTTTGCCAAGATCAAATTAGGTAAACAGTTAAATGAAATTATTTATGTGAATTTAACAGACCATTTGCATACGACGATTCAAAGATATCGTGATCATATTATTCTCAAGAATCCTTTAAAATGGGATGTGGCGCGTTTTTATCCAGACGAGTTTGCGGTCGGTCAAAAACTTGTTGAAGTTGTGAAAAATGAACTTGGGATCACGCTAGAAGATGATGAAAGTGCCTTTGTTGCTTTGCATTTCGTGAATGCAGAAACAGAGTCCGGGGCTGAACAAAATTTGGCCTATGGCGTCACAAACATGGTTAAAGAAGTCGAAGATATTGTAAAGGACTATTATCATACTGAGTTTGATGAAAGTTCTTTAAACTACTATCGTTTCATCACGCATTTAAAGTTTTTTGCCCAGCGCGTCCTTTTAAATAAGCACTACGATGACGATGATGAAGATTTGCTTCGTACCTTGGAAAAGAAGTATGCCGGTCCGTATGAATGTTCACGGAAGATCCAAACATTTATTCAGGAAAAATATAACTATGAAATTAGCAGTACGGAATTATTATATTTGACGGTTCACATTAGCCGTCTTGTTAAAAACTTATAGGGTGTTATCTTAGTTGAGCATGACCTAAGTAGCTTATTTGGCTATTTGGGTCTTTTTTTATGGAAAGAAAGGAAGAAATTAATTATGGATTATGCAGGTTCAGCCAAACAGATTTTTGAGGCAGTGGGTGGCGAAAAGAATATTAATTCGTTGATTCATTGTATGACACGGCTACGTTTTCGTTTAAAGGATGAAAGTATTGTAGATGATGAGGCAGTTAAAAATATCCCAGGTGTCATGGGTGTTAATCATCAATCTGGTCAATATCAGGTTATTATCGGTAACGATGTGACAAACTACTACAATGAAATTTTGAAACTAGGCAAAATTGATACAGGTGATGCGGACCAAACACCTGATCAGGGAGAAGAAAAACAAAAAGTTAATTTGTTTAACCGGTTCGCCAATTTTATTTCATCATGTATGTCACCTTTAATTCCAGCCTTAATTGGTGGTGGGATGATCAAGGTTATCTTGATTTTATTGCCGCTTTTAGGGTGGTTGAATGAAAAAGGACAAACCTATGCAATTTTAAACATCTTTGGGGATGCGCCATTTTATTTCTTGCCGGTCATGTTAGCTTATACAGCTGCCAAGTACTTTAAAGTTACGCCAATGTTGGCAATCACGATTGCCGGTGTTATGATTCATCCGAACTTCACAGCAATGGTTACAGCAGGTAAAGCGGTTCATTTTATGGATTTACCTGTTACATTGGTTAATTATTCATCATCAGTTATTCCAATTTTGTTAGTAGTTTGGGCAATGAAGTATATTGAGATGGGAATTGATAAAGTTTGCCCCGCCTCATTAAAGAGTATTCTGAAACCACTGTTAGTTTTGTTTGTGACAGGTACTTTAGCACTTGTTTTGATCGGACCAATCGGAACATATGCGGGTAAATTATTATCCTTTATCATTTTATTTATCCAAGGAAAAGCAGGCTGGCTTGCGATGGCTTTGATGGCCGCCTTTATGCCGCTGATTGTTATGACTGGGATGCATTGGGCCTTTGCACCAATCTTCTTAGCTGCTTCCGTTGCTTCACCAGATACTTTGATTCTTCCAGCAATGTTGGCTGCTAATATTGCGCAAAGTGCGGCATGTTTTGCCGTCGTATTTATGACCAAGAATCGAAACACACGTCAGATTGCGAGTGCTGCCGTAATTTCTGCTTTGCTAGCTGGAGTAACTGAACCTGCTTTATATGGTGTGACTTTGAAGTATAAGAAACCATTATACGCAGCTATGATTTCAGGTGGAGTTACCGGATTGTTTATGGGAATTGTCAACTTGAAGTCGTTTGCGTTTGCTGTGCCTTCATTGATTTCGTTACCACAGTTTGTTAGCAAGACAGATAGTAGCAACTTAATTAATGCAATCATTGTACTAGTTGTTTCGTTTGTACTGACCTTTATTTTGACATTTGTTTTTGGAATCGACGAAAAACCAGTTAAAGCAGCTGCTATGTCGGAAGACGAGCCAGCAGTTAAAACAACGGTGCCTTCTGGTGCCAAAGAAACTAAAAAAGTTTACAGTCCGGTTAAAGGTGAAATGATTAACTTAGAGAGTGTTTCTGACGATACCTTTGCTCAAAAAATGTTGGGTGATGGCGTTGCTATTATCCCAGAAGAAGGTAAAATTTATGCACCATTTGATGGCCAGATTATGACCGTCTTCCCAACGAAACATGCGATTGGTTTAAAGAGTGATACAGGAATTGAATTGTTGATCCACATTGGATTGGACACTGTTAATTTAAAGGGTGTGCCATTTACAGCTCATGTGAAAGACAACGATCAGGTTAAAAAGGATCAGCTTCTGATGGATGTTGATTTAGATGCCATTAAGAAGGCGGGGTATGACATTACAACCCCAGTTATTGTCACTAATACAAAAGATTTTGTTGAAATTGTATCGAATGAAAAAACGACAGTTACTAATGATGATGTTGCTTTATATATTATTTAAGGAGGAAATGGACTATGAGTAGTTTTCCGAAAAACTTTATGTGGGGTGGCGCGACAGCCGCTAACCAGTTAGAAGGCGCTTATCAAGCAGGCGGCAAGGGTTTATCAATTGCCGATGCTTTGCCTGGTGGACCCGACCGTTTTAAATTGGTTAATGCTCCTGATTTTGATTGGACAATTGATGAAAGTCAGCATACTTATCCAAATCATGACGGGATTGATCATTACCACCGTTTCAAAGAAGATATCGCGCTATTTGCAGAAATGGGCTTCAAATGTTACCGATTCTCAATTGCTTGGACGCGTATCTTTCCAAATGGTGATGAAAAACAGCCAAATGAAGCTGGACTGAAATTTTATGATCAAGTAATTGAGACTTGTCAGAAATACGATATTGAGCCGGTTATTACGATTTCGCATTATGAAATGCCTTTAAACCTTGTGAAAAAATATGGTGGTTGGAAAAATCGTCAGTTAATTACCTTTTACGAACGGTTTGCGCGGACAGTGCTGGCTCGCTACTATAAGCAAGTTAAATACTGGATGACGTTTAACGAAATCAACAGTGCCTTTAATTTCCCTGTCATGGGCCAAGGATTAGTTGCCTCTAATGGTGCCGATGATAAGCAGAATATCTATCAGGCTTGGCATAATCAGTTTGTGGCAGGTGCAAAAGCCGTCAAAATCGGTCATGACTTGGATCCTGATCTAAAAGTCGGTTGTATGGTTCTTTATGCCACAACTTATTCCTATGATGCAAATCCAGTTAATCAATTAGCTACACTAGAACAAAATCAAGCCTTCAATCATTTCTGTGGCGATGTTCAAGTACGTGGAGAATATCCAGCCTATACGGAAAAACTGATGAACAAGTTTGGTTTCAGTTTTTCCGATCTGGAAATTGGTGATGAAGATTTAGCAACTTTAAAGGACAATCCAGTTGACTATATTGGGTTCAGTTATTACATGTCCACCACGGTTGATGTGGCTGATAAGAATCGTGAACAGGCTTCCGGGAACTTAATTGGGGGCGTGAAAAATCCGTTCTTAAAGACAAGTGACTGGGGCTGGCAAGTAGATCCAATCGGTTTACGAATTGCTTTGAACGAACTATATAACCGTTATCGCAAGCCATTGTTTGTTGTGGAAAACGGTTTGGGTGCGGTTGATAAACCAGATGACCAGTTCCATGTACAAGATGATTACCGAATTGATTATTTGCGTGAACACATCAAAGCAATGGCTGGCGCGATTACAGATGGTGTGGATCTCATGGGATATACGCCATGGGGATGCATTGATCTAGTTAGTGCTTCAACTGGTCAGATGTCTAAACGCTATGGATTTATTTACGTTGATTTAGATGATCAGGGAAACGGGACATTGAACCGCTACAAAAAGGCTTCTTTTGATTGGTATAGAGAGGTTATCAAGAGCAACGGTGAAAATTTAGGCTAAAGGTAGTCAAAATTGAATAATAAAGGCCTTCTAAATATAAAGCAATTTATTTTTGGAGGGTTTTTAATTTTTCACCTTTCTGTATTGAAAAAAGCTAGGAATATTCATTTTTAATCAGGCACTATCTCAAATGTTGTGTGACGCATCTAAAACACTAAAGATAGGTGCTAACTATCCACTGGTTTATACAATAATTTTAGAGATTTGTAGCAAATTATGTAGTTTTCAAAATAAAACTGTTTGAATTTTCTACATAATTCGGTATACTAGTTAAGGAGTCTTTTTGATTCTTTCACGAATATATCGTTTGCTTGTTTAGCTCAGTTGGTAGAGCATCGCTCTAGTAAAGCGGAGGTCGCTGGTTCAAGTCCAGTAACAAGCATCGTTGAACACTCACACACATATGGGTGTTTTTTTGTGTTTTCGTTAAGACAAACAGTTTTTGTGAGATTAGTGATTTGAATGGATCTTAATCATTAAATTAAAATCTAATTATAAAAACGAGCGTTTTGTGACTGATAGATCATATTTGTAGCTTTTGAACAAAAAAGTAAATTATGGTTCTGAATATTCAAGTCTATATTCAATAGGATTTGCATACCTAATTATTTTGGGTGATCTAGATAAAATTAGAAGACAATCATAATTTTCTCATTGACAGCATAGAAAACGGTGGTATGATTAAAAACGTATTAAATCGAAACAAACGAGATACCGTGATAAGAAGAGTAGCACAATTAGTATGTTTATAGAGACCGCGAGTTGGTGAAAGCGTGGATCAGAAGGTTGTGTGAAGATGAACTTGGAGTAAATTAACAGTGGAAGCTATTAATTCGTGATGAGGCCCGTTAATGCCTCAAACTTTTGGTAACAGAAGTTATTGAGGTGGAATATGCGAGTATTTCACAAATTAAGGTGGTAACACGAAAATCGTCCTTCAGAAATGAGGGACGATTTTTTTATATTCTAGAGGGGATGGTTGTTATGAATCGAAAAATAAAATCGGTTGTAGTAGTTTTAGGGTTGTTAATTTTAAGTGGTTGTGGAAGTCAAGCAACGGCAGGAAGCAACACCAAACTGGCTAAAAATCAGGTGTTGAATTGGACAGAAAGTTCAGAGCTGGCAACGGCAGACTTATCACAGGCGACGGACACTTTAAGTTTCAATACGTTAATGAATACTCAAGAGGGACTTTATCGTTTAAACAGTAAAGGAACACCTAAGGGAGCGCTAGCGGCAAAGACTAAGGTTACAAATGGCGGTAAAACTTACACATTTACATTACGTAAAGGCGCAAAATGGTCTAATGGAGATGCTGTAACGGCTCAAGATTTTGTTTATTCTTGGCGGCGAACAGTTAATCCTAAGACAGCCTCTCAAGATGCATTTTATTTCTACCAAGTTAAAAATGCAGAAGCCATCAATAATGGCAAAAAATCGGTTAAGACACTCGGAATTCAGGCAACAGGTAAATATAAATTGACAGTGTCACTGACAAAACCAGTTTCATATTTTAAAAAGCTTTTAGCTTGGCCGTTATTCTATCCTTTGAATCAAACGATAGTTAATAAATACGGTAAGAAGTTTGGAACTCAGGCAAAGTACACGGTTTCTGACGGTCCTTTCAAGTTGGCTAACTGGAATGGACAAAGTAAGAAGTGGACGTTGGTTAAGAACAATAAATATTGGGATAAAAAAGCAGTTCATTTAACTAAGATCAATGAGCTTGTTACGGAAAGTACCACGACGAGTTACAACTTATTTAATGCTAAACAAACAGATGAAACATTGCTTAGTGGTCAACAAGTAAAAAATAATAAAAACAATGCAGATTTTGTGAAACGTTTGCCAACTGCAACGGCACGCTTGGAGTTAAATCAAAACAAGGTAAAGGCCTTCAAGAATGTTAACGTTCGCCGCGCATTCTCACTTGCAATTAATCGTAAGCAACTGACAAATGACGTTTTACAAGATGGCTCAGAGCCTCTTAAGGGATTTGTACCATCTGGAATGGGAAATAACCCCAAAACTGGTGAATCATTTGATAAAGAAGCATATGTAAAATCAGCAGTTAGTTCTGATTTAGCAAAAGCAAAACAGTTATTGAAGAAGGGCTACCAACAAACTGGTGTAAAGAATATCAAAGTAACTTTACTAACTTCAGACACAGATAGCAGTAAACAAACTGCCGAATTCCTTCAAACTGAATTAGATCGGTTACCAAATGTGAAGGTGTCAATTTCAACGATTCCGTTTGTCCAACTCATCTCTAAACAGAATGAGAAAAACTATGAAGCGACGATCCAGACCTGGCAATCAGTTTTTGCCGATCCAATTAATTTCTTGGATGTTTATGAATCTGGTTCGAGCTACAACACTTCGGGATACAAAAACAAAACGTTTGATAAGTTATTGGACGAATCAGAAAACGACTATGGCAACCAGCCAGAGAAAAGGTGGGCTAAATTGGTCGCGGCTGAAAAGTTATTGATGAGCGATCAAGGCACGATTCCGCTGTATCAAGTTGCTAAGTCTCAGCTGCTACGTTCAAACGTTAAGAGCGTTGTTTATAATCCTGCCGGCGTTCCTTATGACTGGAAAACAACATATATCACAAAATAAGGGATGAAAGAAATGAGTGAAATCAATCAAGATTATATTGAAAAGTTATTCGTAAAATATGCAAAAGTAAATACCAGATCAGATGATCGCAGCCAAACGGTTCCCACAACGCCGGGACAAGTCGCGCTAGCTAAACTGGTCACAGCTGATTTGAAGAAATTGGGCGTAGCAAAAGTTAAATTTGATGAAACCAATGGCTATGTGACGGGGACTTTGCCAAGTAATTCCGACAAACCAATCAGTGCGTTGGGTTTCATTGCCCATTTGGATACCGCCGATTTTTCAGCGAACCATGTAAAGCCACAGGTGCACCCCAATTACGATGGCCAGGATATCGTGTTAAATGAAGCTAAACAAATTGTATTGAAAGCTAGTGAATTTCCCAACTTGAAAAAGTTTGTGGGTCAGCGTTTGATCACTTCAGACGGGACAACTTTATTGGGCGCCGATGATAAAGCCGGCGTTGCGGCGCTATTCGGCGCACTAGACTATTTCATTCAAAATCCAACTGTAGCGCACGGACCAATTCGGGTTGCGTTTGGACCAGATGAAGAAATCGGGCGGGGTGCTAAACAGTTTGATGCCAAAGGCTTTGGAACTGATTTTGCGTATACACTAGACAATGGTCAGCCGGGTCAATTTGAATATGAAACTTTTAATGCCTCTGAAGCCAAAATTGAGGTCGAAGGGACCGCCGTTCATCCGGGAGATGCCTATGGACTGATGGTGAATGCCGTGACAATTGCAAATGAGATTGTGAGTGCATTGCCTAAAGATGAGGTTCCGGAAAAGAGTCGGGATCACGATGGTTTTATCTTAGTTAATCATTTTGAAGGGGCAGTGGCGCATGCCAGCCTGAATTTAATTTTGCGTGATTTTGATACGCCTCGCTTTCATCAAAAAGAAGCTTTGCTTAAACGCATCGTAGCCAAAATTAATGACCGTTTTGTGGAGCCGCGAGTCACTTTAGAGTTGACTGAACAGTATCAAAATATTGGCGATGAAATTCGAAAAAATCCCTACATTGTTAATTTAGCTTTGGATGCTTATCGCCGAATCGGATTAACACCGGATATTCAGCCGTTTCGTGGTGGAACTGATGGTAATGCCATCACTGCAAAAGGGATTCCAACACCAAATTTATTTAATGGCGGGGATAATTTTCATGGTCCTTACGAATTTGTTACCACAGAAGCAATGGGAGTCGTCGCTGAAACAATCGTTGCAATTGCACGGGAACATGTCCGTCAGTTTGGACACCATGACGTAAAACCACTTTAAGTTAATAATTTTTGAAATAGCTATTCATTGGGAATGGCTATTTTTATTGTTCAGATGATTAAAACTTACCCTGACGATCTTTTAAGAAAAACTTAAGATAAAACAGTAACTAAAAGCTTATAAAGTTTCAAAAATATTATCTGGGGAGATAATCATATGAGAAAATGGCGTAAACTTTTTGCCCAGGCACTGATTGCTAGTGCTGGGATTTTAGTGGCGTTAAGTGGCGCAACAACTTCGGTTTTTGCGAATGCTGACGGTACGACAAATGTTAAAAATGACAAGGTAACTGTCAATCCAGCTCACGGGGTGACAACGAACTCTATTCAAGGAGTTGACATCTCGAGTTTACAAGCTGAACTGAATGCCGGCGTTAAGTTCTATGGTTACAATGGTAAGAAACAAGATATTCTTCAGACTTTGGAAGGCTCAGGTGTAAACTATGTCCGTCTTCGAATCTGGAACGATCCATATGATAGTAAAGGTCATACATATGGTGGTGGGGATGCAACTTTAGCTAATGAAGTAAAAACAGCTAAAGATGCAACGGCTCATCATATGAAGGTTCTAATTGATCTACAGTATTCTGACTTTTGGGCAGATCCAGCAAAACAAGCACTTCCAAAAGCTTGGAAAAACTACACGTTTGCTCAAAAGAAGACGGCAGTTTACAACTATACTAAAAAAGTTGTGACAACCATGAAAAAGGCCGGTGTAGACATCGGTATGGTGCAGGTTGGTAACGAAACAACTAAAGGTATGATGCAAGAATCAGATCCTGCTAAATACATGCAGTACATTGCTGAAGGGGTTAATGCCGTTCATAAGTATGCACCAGGTGCTTTGGCAGCTGTTCATTATGAGTCTCCTTCTGAGTCTTCCTTTGCCAAAATCGCCGCTGAATTAAAAGCTAATAAGGTTAATTATGATGTCATGGGCGCAACTTACTATCCACATTGGAATGGTCCTGATAGCAAATTAATTGGCGCTGAAAAGGTTATTACTAAGACATATAAGAAAAAATTTGCCGTTATGGAAATGAGCTATCCATACACAACAGATGATATGGATGGACAAAATAATATTGTGGGTGACATTACAAACCCACCATTCCCAATCTCAGTTCAAGGGCAATCTGACGCGATTAGTGACGTTTGGAAGACAGTGATGCAAAATGGTTACGGCAAGGCTTTGGGTGCGTTTTATTGGGAACCAGCCTGGATTCCTGTCAAAGCTGGTTGGGATAATTACCAATACAACCGAGATATCAGTGTGAAATATGGCACTGGTTGGGCAACTCAATACGCTGCTAAATATTACGGTGATGCTGGTTATAGTGATCAAGAGGAAAATGTTAATTCGTACTGGGGAGCTTCCTCATATGATAATCAAGCTCTGTTTGATCCTCATGGCTATCCATTACAGTCTTTGTTAACCTTCAAGAAAATGATTACGAACTATGTTTCTGGGAGTGCTAAAAAGCCCGTAGATCGATACAAAGTTGCTAAAAAGGCCTATGCTTACACTTTTAATGGTACAAGCGACAATTTTACTTTCAAAAAAGCTTTCGCCCTTAGTTCTTTGAAAGGCTATTATAAGATTAATAAGGCTGAGTATGTAATTAAAAGAAATGGAAAAACGTATTTGTACTATCACATTACTTCAGGCAAAAAGTCTGGTTGGATCTGGCATTCCTATCTTAAGAAATGTCCAAATAAGATCACTAAAACTGTCAAAGTAAGTTACAAGCATCGCTATGTTGTTAAGCATAAAAAAGGCAGTGTTTATGGTTTCCAAGGTAGTTCAAACGATTTTCAATATGTAACTCTTCATTATTTGAAGAATTATCCTAAGACTCACTTTACTGTGACACGTAAGACTTATGTCAAAAAATACAATGGCAAGACATACTTGTACTACTATGTTCATTCCGGAAACGGAAAAGTTCATGGTTATGTATGGAATGGCTATTTAAAGTAAATTAGATTCGATAACTTCTTTGATCGCTAACAACGATTAGAGAAGTTATTTTTGGTTTAAAAACTACTTTCGACTAGGATTAATATAAATTGTGGTATTGTATAAACGTAATAAATAAATGGAGATGATGAAATGAGTACCGTTTTAGTTATTAAGGCTCATCCTGCAACCGAAGATGTTTCTAATTCTTTGGTCATCGGAGATCATTTTGTTGAAACTTATCGGCAAGCACACCCCGAAGATCAGATTATTGGGCATGATTTATATGCTGAAGGCGTGCCGGAAATTAACAGCAGCAATTTAGACAGCTGGAAGAAACTCACCAATGGTGTTACTTATCAGGAGCTTTCAGAAAACGAGCAGATCTTATTAAGCCGTCAACAACAGCTTCAAGAACAATTCATTCAAGCTGATAAATACGTCTTTATTAGTCCAATGTATAATCTGTTTTTGCCGAATCGTTTAAAAATGTATTTGGATCTGGTCATTGTTTCTACCAAAACATGGGTGGAAGGTGCGCATGGCCCAGAAGGAACCTTGCATGATAAAAAAGCTATTCATATCCAATCCTCAGGCGGAACATATCATCATTCGGATAATGCCTTTATGGCAACTCTCGATATGGGGGATGCTTACCTAAAAGCGTTACTTGGCCAAGTAGGTGTCAAGGATTATCAAGGTATTTATTGTGAAGGTAATTCACATCGAGACCCTGATGATATGGCAGCCAATCGAGAAACAATTGCTAAAGAAGCCGAAAAGGTTGCCAAAGAGTTTTAAATAGAAAAAATGCTGATCAAAAGTTGACCAGCATTTTTATTTTCTTAAATTTTAAAGATACGTGTCAGTTAATTTTCTTTAGGGAGAAACCAAAATGTTTTGGATAAAGAGACATTCGTTGTGCACGATAACTCCAATCGCCACTACTAAAGCCAGTTCGATTGACGTCAAACACAATCTGTTTAGTTTTACGGTTGATTTCTACAAATTCACTTCTTGTGCCGCTATCCGCATAGCCAAAGTTGATAAGGCTATTTCTTTTACCAATTGCGTAGTTACTGCCGACAATATTGGTGAAATCCGATGTGCCACGTGACTTTACGTAACCCCAAACTTTTGTCACTGTCTTTTTAAGTTGATTGATTTTTACGATGTTGGCGGCTGAGTAATCTTCCGAAATGCTTTGGTTACCTCGGGTTACCACCACGTTGTTATTGTAAAATTCCAATTCTACCTGATTTCCCTTATTTTTCTTGGTGTGAATCAGCATAATTGCATGTTGACCGGCGTTGAAATTGTAGTTTTTAGTAGTTGGTTTCAACAAATATTTTTGATAGGATTTGGGTAATTTTTGATTAGCCGCCAAAATCCATTTTAGTTTTGTAGATTTATAATTAATGGCAAAAATCATATCTTGATTCCGGCCAGATACAAGTAAATTGCCAGTCTTTTTATCATAGTACATGGAATTTTGATGGAACCAGTCAGTTTTACCATCTGAGCGGGTAGTACCAGAGTATTTCGTATAGGCACTCTGAGGCAAAATTCGTTTTAAATCTATCACTTTTTTTATTTTTCCTGTTTGGCGGTCGATCTCGATCATAGTATCTTCAACGTAATTTGCGGAGCCATCATCCACAGTTAATAACAAGTTGTGGTTGGGTAACTCAATGGCGTCATGATGAATAACTGTATTAGTTGCTAATTTTTTATGATCCGAGTGGGTCGGAAACAGGCCACTAAAATTATACTGGCGATAAACACGTCCATAAAAATCAGTTTCTTGTAGGGCGTTATATTTTGGAGTTGTTTCGCTAATTTTTGTGAGAATTAACAAATGACCATTGCTCAATTGTTTAAATACATGTGAGATCGATTTTGTGCTGTACCACCGGACTTTTCCTTGAGCATCAAGTCCATAAGTTATGCCTTGGCTACTTACAGCAAATGTTAATTTTGTATTTCCAGATCCCAGGACCATTTTTGAGGGCTTACTTGTTTTGACAGCGTTTGTTCCAATATCTGTAGGTAAGGATCCAGTTTTCATGACGTAAACACGGGAAAACTTGTGGCCACTTTTAGTTTCAAAGGTTAGTTTAACCCGATTTGTGCGGTCGGCATATAAGCCTAAGACGCCAACGCTATGAGCATTAGTATAAGATTTATACCGCTTTTTAATGGTGGTTTTACTGCTGTCCCCTTGAACAGATACACTGACACGAGTCGCTGCTTTGGTTTTGACTAATATTAAGCCAGTTAAAGGGCTGGTCTTGTACGGATTTACGATGACTTTTGCTTTACCGATACCAGTGTTTAAGTTTGCAAGCCGTTTTCGATAGGTTTGGCTTAAGTGATTGGTTGTTTTAGTGTTTTTGGTCGATAGTGTGGGCTGCAGATTCAGTTTGATTTGCGCGGTACTTAAAATATGCTTACTGTGATGAACTTGATCCACTAAAAAGAATGTACGGATGTTCGCTCGCTCATAATAGGCCAATCCACCGGCCAGAAAAACTAGAAGTAGACAGCCAATCGCAATTTTTTGCCACTTACGCCTCATAACAAGATCCTCTAATCGTTTTGTTTTGATAATTTAAGAATAGCTTTAATTTAACGTATTTTAGGCAGAAAAATCGAATGTTTAGGAAATTTTATTAAATAATCTGGAGGAAAGTTCAGCAAACATCGCTATCAGATGTGCTTATCTCATTATGAGAAACTTTGTTTTGGTAATTTTAGTGTTAAACTAGATATAGATACTAAAACGAAGGGAAGTCGGCTATATGAGTCCTGGACCTGGAGCGCGATCATTAAATGAGGTTAATCGAAATTAAATTTTAAGTAACGTACAAGGAGAAAATACATGATTGAAGCAATAAATCTTAAAGCAGGAATGACATTTGAACAAAACGGTAAGTTAATTAAAGTATTGGCTTCGGAGCATCATAAGCCAGGAAAAGGTAACACTGTGATGCGAATGAAGTTATATGACCTCCGTTCAGGTTCTACTGTTGAAAAAACAATGCGTCCTGAAGAAAAGGTTGAACAAGCAATCGTTGATACAAAGGATGCTCAATATCTTTATACTCAAGGCGATGTAGCTGTATTCATGGATATGGAGACATACGAACAGTACGAAATTCCAACAGCTACGATCCAAAATGAAATGAAATTTATGTTGGAAAACATGAACGTTAAGATTGATTACTTCAATTCTGAAGTAATTGGTATTACTTTACCAAACACAGTTCAATTAAAGGTTGCAGAAACAGAACCTTCAATTAAAGGCGCGACTGTTGCTGGTTCTGGTAAATCAGCTACCATGGAAACTGGGTTAGTTGTTACTGTGCCAGATTTCATTAAAGAAGGGGAAGTTCTTGATATCAACACACAAAAGGGAACTTACCAAAGTCGTGCTTCAAAGTATAACGATGAAAACTAAAAAGTGTTAAAAGGATGATTTCGATGAGAAATCATCCTTTTTTTATCGTATAATAAATATGTATGCGATTTCAAAATAAAAGATAGAAGTGATTTGAGTTGAGTAACATTGGATTGATTGATATTGGCGGAACAACAATTAAGTTTGCAGTATGGGATGGTCAGGACTTGGCAGGACATACTTCTCGAAAGACACCAGCCACTTTGGCCGAATTTTACGATGTTTTGACAGAAGAAGTTTTGAAAATGAAAAACCAGTTTCATATTGAAGGGGTCGGAATTAGTTCCCCCGGTGCAGTGAATAAGAAGACTGGTGTTATTGAAGGCGCAAGCGCGCTACCATACATTCATAACTTTAAAATTCAACCGGAGTTAGAAAAACGATTTGGACTGAACATTAGTATGGAAAACGATGCAAATTGTGCGGCTTTAGCTGAATTAGCGGATGGTGCTGGACAGGGGGCAGACAGCTTACTGTTTTTGGTGATTGGAACAGGTGTTGGCGGTTCAGTCATTATTAATCACAAAATTTGGCATGGCGCGCATTTATTTGGTGGTGAATTTGGGTTTACTTTATCGGATGATACTTATACTTTGAGTGAGTTGGGCACTTCGGTTCGAGTAGCTAAAAGATATAATAAAAAAACAGGTTTGGAGAAATCAGGTAAAGAAGTTTTCGATCTGGCTAAGGCTGGGGATGAAACGGCGAAGGCTGAAGTAAATAAGATGTACTGGGCACTCGCAAAAGGTATTTATAATTTACAATATAGTTTTGATCCCGAAAAAATTGTCATTGGTGGCGCAGTTTCCAATAATCCAGATCTGATTCCAAACATCGAAAAGAACATCGAAAAAATTAGAAAACAAGTAAAGATTGCTTCGCTTAAACCAGACGTGGTCTCATGTAAATATACGGACCAGGCTAATTTAAGGGGAGCTGTTGTTGATTTTGAACAAACTTATGGGTAATAGAAAAGGATGGCAAATTTGCCATCCTTTTAGTTTAGATTTTTAATTGTTTAGCAGATTTTGCCGCCAAGTTCGGACATTTCTGCTTTCATAGCATTTTTATCTTCGGTGGGTGTTGTGTAAGCGTCAACGGTAACGGCACCATCTAGTACACCACTGTCATCAGTTAATTTTAATGAAGCATTCTTATAGTCGAGCGCTAAACCATTACCAAGAAATGTGGTTTCGGGTTCTGCGGTTGTCATTGTTAAACCAGCATTGTTTTCTAATTCAACACCATATTCTGGATCTGATTGGTCAGCTACGACCAACTGGAATTTATTACCGATCGAACATGAACCACCAAGTTTTGAAAACTTACTGGAACCATCGTCTAGTGCTAAAAATACATGTTTTCCTGCAGGAATCTTGCTTGTTAAGTAGGCTTTTGCTTGATCTTTAATGTTAATCTTCATTAAATTCACCATCTTTCAAAGATTTGTTTACTTGAGTACAATAAGTATCATACATGCTTACTATAAATAAGTAAAGTTAACTGCTCACAACCTATTTGGAATTATTTTGCTTATTTAATGTTTATTTAAAGTAAGGAGATTAATATGAATTTATTCATTAAGAAAGCAACAGTTCAATAGCCCTTTTAGTGGAAGAGCAGAATGGCCTTTCAAGATGAGATTTTTCATATGTTCAACTCCCCTGTAAT
>NZ_BJWE01000009.1 GCF_007990205.1 Pediococcus parvulus
AGGGAAAAATAACTGGTAATAAGGACAAAAATATAAACACCAAATTTTCCGAGTGGCTGATATATCATGGTCAAGGAATAGTTAAAAAAATCTTGAAGAGATGAGTCCCAGTTACTCCAAAGAGAAAAATGAGAAAGTAATATGAAAGCAATAGACAAAATGCGGGCCAGCTCAATACTTGAGTTTCGTTTCATAACCTTAATAATGCTCCTTAGTGATTAGTTTTAAGCAAAAATAAACAGACGCTAAACAGCGTCTGCTTTAGTATATCACTGAAAATCATATAATAATTATTTAAATTGCTGTGCCGTACTATCATTCTTTGTATAGGTTGGATGAATAAGCACACTCGGATCCGTAACGCTCTTTGTTATAGAATGTCCCGAAATTGTGACAAAAGCAAAAAATACCATTACAAGTACTGCAAGTACAATGACACACTTAGTTAACGAAGTCATTTTAGTTGGCAACACTTCTGAATAGAATTCTTTATGAATCCTTCGCGCAGCCTCATGTTCACCAAGACCACTCTTTTCTTGTTCTTCCTTAATCCGAGATTTTTCATACTCATCAATGTCAAAATCTAACTGAAGTTGTTTCTTATCTTTTTGGTATTTACTCCGTTCGGCAG
Organism: Pediococcus parvulus; assembly: GCF_007990205.1. Classification (GTDB taxonomy): domain Bacteria; phylum Bacillota; class Bacilli; order Lactobacillales; family Lactobacillaceae; genus Pediococcus; species Pediococcus parvulus. The sequence goes on from NZ_BJWE01000009.1 coordinate 632, forward strand.
CAGTTAGCTTTTTGAAGTCTGAAGAAAATTTACGATAAGCGCTGACAACTTCTTTGGTTTCACCAATCATCTTTAGTTCGCCAAAATGGATCCAAGCAGCTCGATCACAAAGCATTTCAACTTGTTTCAATGAATGACTGACAAAAACAATGGTTTTACCTTCTTTCTTAAACTCTTGAATTTTATTCAAACATTTTTGGTAGAAAGTATCATCGCCAACTGACAAAGCTTCATCAATAATGAGAATATCCGGGTTAATATGCACTGCGATCGCAAACCCTAAGCGAGAACGCATACCTGATGAATAATCTTTTACGGGTTGATTAATAAAATCACCAATATCCGCGAAGTCAATAATATCATCTCGAACGTTTGCAATCTCTTGAAAGGTCAAGCCTTGCATTAATCCTTTCAGTCGGATATTCTCTAATCCTGTTAAACTCCACTTCAATCCAGCACTAATGGCAACAATTGAAGTGTCACCACGAACATCCACAAACCCTGTTGTTTGTGGAATGATTCCTGAAACAATATTAGACATTGTAGACTTTCCTGAACCATTGACACCTACAACACCCAATGCCTCTCCTGGATGCACTTCAAGGCTTATTCCCTTTAAAGACCAGAAATGAGGAATTTCTTTTCTTTTTTTAAAACTAAAAAAAGTTTTTAATTTGTCATTTTTGCTTTGGTATAAGTCATATTCCTTAGTAACGTTTTCTAATTTGATTTTATAATCTTCAGACATTATAACTTTTCTCCATTCTATCTAAATCAAATCCACAAAGTTTGCGCGGAACTTATTATGCAAAAATGTACCAACTACCATTACAATAAGAACAAACATCCAAAATACAACGGTAAGGGTCAAGTTAGGCTCTTGCCAAACCCATCCCTTATTTAGCATTGATTCACGCATTCCATTAATTACGTAGTAAAAAGGATTCAACTCTAGCACTCGAATTAATAGTGTAGGAAAATTAGACGTTGTAAAGTTAAAAAGCACGCCACTCATATAGAACAACATTCGCATGATTGATTGTAACGTTATATGCCAATCACGAATTAGAACAGTAACCGTTGAATTGAAAATTCCTAGTGCATACATCAAAGCAATCATACAAATGAAATAATATATAAACTGAATCCAAGAAATAGATGGAACCATATGGTTGCAGAACATTAAGAAAAGTGCGAATACAAACATTGTCCAAAAGCTAGCAAGGTTACCACTAATTTTAATAGATGGTAAAACACTCACTGGAAATTTCATTTTTGATACCAGACCAACCTGTTGATAAACACTTTTTGATGCATCTAAGACAGTCTTACTCATATATAACCATGGTGTGATTCCAAGTACCATCCAGGGTAGGTATGGAACCCCTGGAAGTGGATCTCCTCGCTTCAACGCAACCCCAAACACTAGGTAATAAATTCCAATTTGAATTAGTGGATTTAAAAACTCCCATGCTAACCCTAAATAATGACTTTGATAAGTTGCTTTATCATCAAATTTTGCCATTCTCCGAATAATTTTATAATTGGAAAATTGTTCTGAGATTATTTGAAACATTGTATGCATTGTTCTAACCCCTTATTTTTTGTCATTTCACATTGTGATAGTATAGTCGTTTAATTGAAAAGCGTCAATTTGTGTTTCAAAACCTTTCAAACTATTTAAACTTTTCTATAAGAGAACTAGTCAGATCATGAAAATAAATGATCTGACTAGTTCCTTTTTATTGGTCTTTATTTGACGTTCTAAACACCTATTTAATATCTTGAGCGCGAATCCACATTTTATTTTCATTACTTTCAACTTCAATCCAGTTATTTCCAACTTCCCTTTTTTGAATAGGATCACGTAACTTTGCATTACGTTTTGTGGAAAAAGTATCGGTCGGTTTAAAGTTATAATTGGAAATGAATTTGGCTTGTTTCGTTTCAGGAATAGCAGACCATAGCTGTGAACCATCCTTAATAAATATATCTTGTGACTCAATTCTATTCTCTGCCACTTCATACTGTCTATCCTTTAAAACATACTCCACAAGTTTTTGAGTTGAACTACCATTTTCCCACAAACAAAATTTATCTAAAAACATCCTATAATCAGCGGTTTGAACATAGTTATCTGGTTGATCTAGCATGTCTTTTAAAATTGGAATTAATTCACTATTCGTTTTCACAATAGGACCAGGTACGGTCTTCTTGTAATCAATATAGAATCCACGAATATCTTTCGTATATTCTTCAAGGTCATACGCAAAAAATAGAATTGGTCGTTTTAGATTTGCAAAATCAAACATAACTGAAGAATAATCTGTAATCAACACATCAGAAATAAGGTATAAATCAGAAATGTCTTCATAATCACTAACATTTAAAACTCGACTCCCGAATCCCGATAAATCAAGTTTTCTAGCAATTAAATAGTGAGTCCTAATCAAAATAGTTACATTCTTAGGTAGTTCTTTTAAAAGTCTTACTAAATCCAAGTGCAATTCTGCTCGATACTCATCTGCCCGAACGTATTCATTGTCACGCCATGTTGGTGCATATAAAATAACTTTTTCATTCATGCTAATCTTAAGGCTACTCTTAATCCTACTTACTTGTTCTTTAGTATGATTAGTTAACACGTCATTTCTTGGATAACCGCTGCTAACAATTTTTTTAAATGGCTTTCGAAAAGCACGTTGCATGATATCATACGAATATTCATTCGGAGCTACTAAGTAATCCCAACGAGCTGAATCACGTATCACTTGCTTATGATAGCTTCGTTGCGTCACTCCAGGCATTGTAACTGTCTGAACATCCGTCCCAATTGTCTTCAAAGGTGTCCCATGCCAAGTCTGAATTAGCTTTACATTATGTGGCTTTACCCACCTAAATGGGCGCCGCGTATTCGTAAACCAATATTTTGCTTGAGCTTGTTTTAAAATACCTTTGTATCCAAATCGTTCCACATATGGTATCCCATGAGTCTTAAAATAATCCACATTATTCCGATTAACATTCCAGTATAGTTTGTACTCAGGATGTGATTTTTTTAGATACTCATAAATCGCTTTGGGGCTATCGGAAAATTGGGTCCCGAAAAAGCTTTCTAAAATAATAATATTCTTTTTCTTTAACATCTTACTCAAAAAATTAAGTAAATTAGATTGAAAATCATTAATCCGAAGTGTTCGCAGCACCTTGTTTATAAATAAATGATGCACAATCGAGTCTTGAGTTTCTGGCTGTAAATTTAGCATTTTTTCAGAAACTAATTGACTTGCATCTCCTTTACGACCATAAGTACAGAACTTATCATAAAACCCATTAATTTTGTCAGTATATTCATTTTCAAGTTGATGAAAGTTCTGGAGCCGTTCTATTATTTCGTCTGTCGTTTCTACTATGGGACCTGGTACGGTTTCATCATAGTTTAAATACACACCTCGATTATCACCATTTAAATACCAATTTTTATCATAAGCAAAGAAAATCATCGGGCGTTTAAGATGACCATAATCAAACATCACAGAAGAATAATCTGTGATCATGACATCACTAATTAGATATAGATCAGCAATGTCAGGGTAATCACTCACATCCCATACAAATCCTTGATGATCAACAAATGACATAGAGTGAGCAACAAAATAATGTAGTCTTACAAGAACAACATACTTATCGCTTATTTTTTCACGAAGTTTATCTAAATCTAGTTCGAAGTCAAAGCTACTATCGTTATTTCTAAACGTTGGTGCATATAAAACAACTCTTTTATCCAACGGTATATGAAGTTTTTGTTTAACCTTTTCAATATAAGCTGAATTATTATGTTGATAGAGTGCATCATTGCGTGGAAAACCACTCATTGCAATTTCATGTTTGTAATCAAAAGCCTTAGTTGCAGTTTCTGCCATGTACTTTGAAGGTACTGTTAGAATATCCCAACGGTTATTTCGAATTGCAAAATTCTTTTGGACTCGACTTGTTGCATTTTTGAAGTGGGGTTCATCAAATCCCATTGTTTTCATGAACGTGCCATGCAAAGTTTGAACTTCAATTTGTCCCGCCCGTTTAGAATATTGATTCGGTAAATTGGTATTTTCAACAAGATACTTAGCCCTTGCCAGATAGTACCAATATTTAAAGCCTAATCTTTTCACGCGGACTGCTTTACCTTCAATGGGGATTTGATTATTAGTTAAAATCCAAACAAATTTGAGCTCCGGATGATATTTCTTTAAATAATCATACATAGCTTTTGGACTACCATTAAAATAATCTCCCCAATAGCTTTCAAACATAACAATTTTTTTATTAAGCGGGAGCATTCTCATCATTGGATAGAGAACTGAATAGTTAATCCCTCGTTGAATTTTCGAACGATCGATCCAAGGTGTGATTTGTTTACTATAAAATTCTACAAACCCATCAGTTGTGTGTCTAAGATCAAAAATGAAATGTTTGCCAGTATATTTATTCAGTTCATCACTAACCGCATTCAAATCAAGAACGCGAAGTCTTTGCTGTTTTCCATCAATTTCAACTACCATGTAGACTCGGTAATTTCCAGACAAGACTTTCAACTGATTTGCATCTACTAGTGAAATTTGAATATTAAAAGTATTAGTTTGCACGTCCACTTTTCCGATAGAAAGATATCGGTTTTTCTTGTTGCTACTCAATAACTCAACGGACCCCACATTGGCCCCCTTTTTAACATTCAAAAAGCTAGGAATATCCGCCTTCATTTCGATAGCAAGATTATTTTTGACTTTAACCCAGTGTGCGCTTACTAATTCTACAAGCGGTACCTCTTGCATTAGCCAAATACCTTCGATACTTTTATAAGAAATAAAGACATCAAATTTACTACCGTGAATAATCTCTGACTTGCGAGAATAATCTATTGCATACTGTTTTGTGATATTTGTTTTAACATCAATGAGCATTAAATGCTGCATACTACCTTGATACCTGCCCAACTCATCAGCAGCTATGAAGAACTTAATTTGATGCCCAACTTGACTCACAATTTTGCCAATACTTTTCCCATCAATCTGTAACATTGGTTCTGCGATGTTATCAGACACAGAAAAGAATAGTACAATTCCATTATTTTGACCTACAATTTCTTTTAGCGCCGTTACTTCTTTTCCACGCTCATTTAACTCTGTATTAACATCTAAAATCTTCTTGACAACAAAAATTAAGTCCCAATGTAGATTATATCTTTGAACCAAATCAAGCTTTAACTTAGAATCAATGTACGAAGCCGCTTTTGTTGCTCCTTTTATGGGTTGCCCAGCGAAAGATTCATAAATTTCTCCATGGTAATTAAGGACTATTTTTGTTTTCCAAGTGCCCTTACCCAAGGTCTTCAATGCATCTTTTATAATAAAGCTCGCCTGATATTCACTATACGGTGCATTTTGGGTTTTAAGATGGATATTTCCAAGCGTCCTTATGCGATTGATTTCAATCGGCATTTCTTTATTAGTATCAATATTAACTAGACTTGCTGTTATGCATTCACCCAAATTTGAGGATGATAACCAGAATCGATGTAATTTTAATGATTCAACCGTTACACAACCCTTAATTTGAATTGTATTCTCATCAATTTGTGATACTGCTTGAATTGTATTTTTGATTTCAGAACCAGAAGCAGCCGTATGTGCATTTTTCCCAAAAAAATGATGTATAAATCGTTTAGGCAAACTGTTTTTTACATTAGTATATGAATATCTTTTTAATTCTTTAAAGTTTCCAGATAATAATGCCTTATACTGCAGTTGCATCTTAGGCCATAGTTGTTCATAAAGATTGCTATTTAATAGTCCCCAATCACGAAGAAAAAGATACGTTGCACGTTGAAAATCTAAAATAAAATTGTCATCGGCATCAGCGATATCATCCATAAAAAGAGGAATATCAATCATCAATACCTTCACATAAAAAGTATCCATAACATTCTGACTAACATGAACTTTTAAAAAGTAATCGCGAACCATGTTAAGAATCTTTAGACGATCACCAAATGGCTTCATTGCATTCTTAACTTGAGTAATAGATTTACTGTCCCCGTCACGCCAACGCCATCGATACACAACATTGGAAAGTATATCAATACTACTTTCCCGACTAGCAATGACAAATGCGCGCATAACAAACGGGATATCTTCATACAACATATTCGCCGGGAACACCATCTTGTGTGCACGAACCATTGTTAAGCTATATAATTTATTCCAACTTGTAGAGTCATAGACTAGCTCTGGATTTCTCTCAAGATCAGTCTGCAAGATTGTATCTGCAATTGCTTTTTTATGTAAGTAGGACGGCTTATCGCGAAATTTGTCAAAACGTCTAACAAATCCAGTCACTACTTGAGATCCAGTTGTAGCTACCGAATTCACAAGATCACGATAGGCATCCATAGGTACAATGTCGTCTCCATCAACAAATGCAATGTAATCACCATTTGCAATTTTCACGCCTCGATTACGGGTATCGCTCAAACCCAAGTTTTGTGGGTTATGATATGCATGAAAGTTTTCATAACGCTCATCATACTTATCCACAATTTCTTTTGTTTTATCATTATCTGTTGAGCAATCATCAATCATGATAATTTCAACGAGCTTATATGTTTGAGCTGCAAGTGAATCCAAGCATTCTTCCAAATAGTCTGCAACGTTATAACAGGCCACAACAACGCTTAGTTTAATTGACTTTGACATTTTCAACCTACCTACCTATTCTTCTTCCCATTATTACAAACATTATAATATTAACATGATGTTCAGCCGCTTACAATGTAATACACCACATAGCCATGCCATCTTAATTATTTTGATATTTTCTCTTCCATTTCGCCTTCACTCATTACTTCAACACCTAGCGTCTGTGCCTTTGACAGCTTACTTCCAGCATCAGTCCCGGCAATTAACAAATCAGTTTTTTTAGAAACCGAGCCCGTGACATCCGCACCCAAGTTTTCAAGCTTTTCTTTTAATTCGTTACGTGTGTAATTTTCAAGCTTTCCAGTCAAAACAACTGTCTTACCATTAAAGTAATTATCTACTACTTGTGTTGCAGTTGGACCGTTATAAGTCATATTGACCCCTGAAGCTGCTAATTCTTCTATAGTATTCTTTGCCGCATCACTTTGAAAAAATGTCACAATGTTAGCAGCTAAAATATCCCCAACCGCATCAATGGCCGTTAGTTCCTCTTCACTCGCTGTTGCTAAGCTATCCATTGTCCCAAAGCTCTCTGCCAGGATTCTGGCCATTTTTGTACCTACTCCTGGGATTCCAATTCCGTTTACCAAACGTTCCAAAGAATTTTGCCGACTATTATTAATCGACTCCAATAATCCGTTAATCCGTTTTTCTTTAAAATTATCTAATTGTGCTAAATCATCAGGATTCAGTGAATAAAGATCGGAAAAGCTACGTACTAATTTATGGTCGAAAAATACTTGAATCAAACGCGGACCTAATCCATTAATGTTCATTGCATTTCGCGAACCGAAATGCTCTAAACGTGCCACCATTTGAGCTGGGCAATCAGGATTAATACAGCGCAATGCCACCTCACCGTTTAAATGGACCAGATCACGCCCGCATGATGGACATTGCGTTGGAATCTGTAATGGTGCACTATTCTCGTCGCGTTTATCCAAAATTACTTCCGTAATTTCAGGAATTATGTCACCCGCCTTATGTAACTTCACGGTGTCCCCGAGGCGTACACCCTTAGCCGCAATTTGATCCACATTATTCAGCGTCGCCCGTGCCACTGTGGATCCAGCTAATTGCACCGGATCCATAATGGCAGTGGGTGTCACAACACCTGTGCGCCCAACGGTCCATTCAATTTCACGAATTACTGTCAAAGCTTCTTCAGGTGGAAACTTATAGGCAATTTCCCACCGTGGCACCTTGACTGTGTGACCCAATTGGCCTTGTAAATCTAAGTCATTCACTTTGAGGACAATCCCGTCAATGCCATACGCAAGCTGGTCACGTTGGGCTTGATAGTCATCAATGTACTCCCAAACTTCATCTAAATTATGGCAAACCCGTTGTGTGGGATTTGTATTAAAACCAAGTTCTTCAAGCGTTTCGATCGCTTCGTGTTGAGTAGTCACTTGCAGATTATCAAACGTACTGATGGTGTAAATAAATGTGTCTAGTTTACGTGCTTTGGTCACTCTGGTATCGAGTTGTCGCAAACTACCAGCCGCTGCGTTTCGAGGATTAGCAAACACCGCCTCACCGTGCTCTTCTTGCTGCTTGTTTAAATCGGCAAAGGCTTGCTTTGGCATATAACATTCACCACGAACTTCAATAGAAACCGGTTTTGTTAAAGTTTGCGGAATCGAAGTGATGGTCTGCAGATTCTTGGTAATATCTTCACCAATCGTCCCATCACCACGCGTAGATCCACGCACCAGTTTGCCATTTTCGTAAACTAGGGAAATCGCTAAGCCATCAATTTTTAATTCGACGTTATAATCGACCGGATAGCCCACATTTTTTTGAATTCGATTATCAAATTCAACTAGTTCATCTTTTGAAAAGACATCGCCCATTGATAACATTGGAATTTCGTGTCGCACCTTTGTAAAGCCACTGAGGACCGCTCCACCAACACGTTGCGTAATTGATTCTGGTGTCACAATTGAAGGAAAGGCGGCTTCTAGCTCCTGCAAATCACGATATTTTTCATCATAAACACTATCTTCGACTTCCGGGTTATCTTTTGTGTAGTAATCTTTTCCCCATTGATTCAGTGTCTTCCTTAATTGTTGGGCAGTATCACTCGCTTCTTGTTCAGAATATTTTGAAGTTGGTTTTGGTAAAGCCATTTTAATTCCTCCACACTAAAAACTATTTTAAATCGACATCCAATTCAACCGGACAGTGATCTGATCCGAAAATTTCGTTATGAATTTTAGCATCCTGTAATTTATCCTGCAAACTATTTGAAGCCACAAAATAATCAATTCGCCAACCGGCATTGTGATCACGGGCATGAAATCGATAGCTCCACCAAGAATAAATACCTTCTTTGTCCGGATAGAAATAGCGAAACGTATCGGTAAATCCGCTTGCTAACAACTCAGTGAATTTTTCCCGTTCTTCATCTGTAAAACCAGCACTATGATGATTACTCTTATCATTTTTAATATCAATCGCTTCATGGGCAACATTTAAGTCACCACAGAAAATAACTGGTTTCGTTTCAGCCAGTTGATTAACATAGTGACGAAAATCATCATCCCACGTCATTCGATAATCTAATCGTTTTAATTTAGTTTGAGAATTAGGGGTATAACTGGTTATCATGTAAAAGCCCTCATATTCTAAGGTGATTAGACGGCCTTCATGATCATGCACGTCCACTCCCATGCCATACTTCACACTAAGTGGTTTAATTTTCGTAAAAATAGCGGTGCCAGAATAACCCTTGCGATCAGCATAATTCCAGTATTGATAATAACCCGGTAGATCTAGCTCAAGTTGACCTTCCTGCATTTTAGTTTCTTGAATACAAAAAATATCGGCATTCAAAGTTTTAAAAGATGTCAAAAAGTCATGTGTCACTGCAGCTCTAATGCCGTTTACATTCCACGAAATTAACTTCATTATTTTTTTACCTCTTTAATTAAGAAATAAGTCTCTATGCTAAGAATTATACCATTTAGCATGGTTCTTCTAAAATTTATCTCTTAACATTAGAAAAATCACAACAAGTAAAAAAGTTCTGTGAAAAATTTAACCTCTCACAGAACTCACTTTTATTTGTTTTTACAAATTTTTTAAAATTTCTGACAATGCTGGTTGGTCAAACACGTTGTAAGTCTTCTTATAATTATCAATTGTGTCTTGATCAAACTGATCTGGATCCATTGGAATAAATGAAGTATCAATTGGATCCACATTCTTAACCTTTGCATCCACCACAATTGGCTTTGTGTTACCGGCTTTTTGTAATTCATCAATCTTATCAAATGCCGCGTCTAACGACTTTTGGTCAGTTACTGTGAAACCAATTGCGCCCATGTCTTCAGCAACACCTGCCCAGTTTGCACCCAGTAAATCGATTCCATATGGTGCTTGCTTTGCAGCAATTTTTTCGTGTTGAATAAACCCAAACACTTTGTTTTCAAGAATAACGTTCACAACTGGAAGTTGGTATTTAACTTCTGTCAACAAATCCTGCATAACCATTGCAAAACCGCCATCTCCAGAAATAGTCACAACTTGTCGATCAGGAAAACTTAATTTTCCAGCAATTCCAGAAGGTAACCCATAGCCCATAGTGGCGAACCAAGATGATAGGGTAAACTTCTGATTCTTATTCAATGGAATCTGACGAATGGCCCATTCTGTGTTATTACCCACGTCAGCACCAAAAATTGTATCATCTGTTGAATGTGCCTTTATGGTTTTCATGACAGCTTCTGCAGGCAATCCTTTAGAATCATCACTTGCCAAAGTGTCCAACCATTTGTCCCAATTTTGCTTGTCTAAACGAGCCGCCTTTAAGAAATTAGTTGTTTCAATTGTGACATCCCGTTTCAACAATTCCTTTAAAAAGTCTTGACCATCACCGAGAATTGCCAAATCCACATCACGTTGTTTACCAATATCAGCGGCATTGTTATTCACTTGAATCACTTTAACGCCTTCTGGCAAAAAACGAAGGAATGGATAATTCGTACCAACTGAAATAACTAAATCCGCCATTTGAGAAACTTCAAAACCAGGTTTAGTTCCCAAGCGGCCACGCGAACCCATGAAGTTTGGATGATCAGTTGGCATAACGCCCGTTGCGGGAACGGTTGATAAGACGGGTAAACTGAATTTTTCTGAAACAGCAACTAATTCTTTAGTTGCCCCTTTCAGGCCCACACCAGCCCAAACAACGGGGTGCTTTGCACTTTGAATAGCAGACACCACGTGATCAATCGTTTTTTCATCAAACTTGGTGTGCATTTGTTCCTTATAAATAGGAGCTGTTTTGAACTCAGTAAACTCAATTTCTTGTCCAGATAAATCATCAGGAATAATCACAACCGCAGGACCTTTATGCGCATATGCAGCCCGAATGGCTTGATCGACCACGTAAGGGATTTGGTGTGCACTTACCACTTGTTCATGGAACACAGCAACATCAACAAACATCGGGTCCTGATTCATTTCTTGAAAGAAGGACGTGTTCATAACTCCTGTTGCAGATTGACCAACGATTGCTAAAACGGGCGCATGATCCATTTTAGCATCATATAAACCATTGAATAAGTGAGTGGCACCAGGCCCGGCTGAACCAAAACTGACGCCGATTTTTCCAGTTAATTTGGCATCGGCAGAGGCTGCTAAGGAACCAACTTCTTCATGTCGTACTTGAATGTATTTGATTTTGTCCTTTTCTTGATATAAACCATCCACAGTATTATTAATAGAATCGGCAGTAATCCCATAAATGTGATCTACTTGCCAACTTTCTAAAACCTTTGCTAACGCTTGTCCTGCTTTCATTTTCGCCATATTTAAGTTCTCCTTTAAGTTAAATACTAGAATTACTGCGCTTACTTTTTGTAAGTAGTTGAACTCATTGTACAGACTATTCAACAAAGAAGCAAGAACTTTTTATGAACAACTGTTAAAAAAAGGCCGAATAAAAAATATTTTTTTACGGTCTCTTTATGCTTCCCGAATATTATTTTTAAAACGAGAAAAAAAGGGCAGATCCTTCCGCTCAGAATCTAGCCACTTTTCCCGCTCTAATTTTCCTACCATATTAACGAACGACCAACACGGATATTGGCGCATATTTTGCCATGTATGCTGCTTGACTACCAAAATGCTTTTCAATCCCAGATTTAGCTTGAGCGCCAATTACCAATAAATCAGGCTGCACATCCTTGATGACTTCATCAACAATCACTTTCCCTGGATTACCTTGTGCCACGACTGTTGAAACGTCTTTCACGCCAAATTGTTCTGCCACCTGCTGATATTTAGCGATATGCTGCATAAGTCGTTTATGTTTTTCATTTACATAATCTTTGCTGAGTGCTTGATACACATTCATATCATCATTTTCTGAAACAGTGACAATGACTAAACTAGCGCCATCATTTTTTGCACGATTCATCGCATATCGAAACGCTAATTGAGCATCCTGTGAATCGTCTACACCAACCAAGATCTTTTTAAACTCTTTCGGATTCATAAGATTCCTCCTCTATAGTGCCGTTAATGACTGCCAAACAATTTGTAAGTTTAAAATAGTGAGAACAATTGTGCACAGCCATGCTAAAACTGTAACCCACATTTTATTCACAAACCGATTACCCATAATTTTCTTTGACGAAGTAAACAGGGTCAATGGAATCATTGAAATTGGCAATGCAACTGACAAGAAAACTTGTGAATTGACTAAGAGACTATCCAACGCACTTTCCTTACCCCCATATGCAATGGTGCAAATCAAAACAGGAATAACCGAAATCAATCGCGTAATTAACCGACGTGCCCACAATGGCATCTTCATATGGATAAACCCTTCCATAACGATTTGACCAGTTAATGTCCCGGTAATCGTTGAGTTTTGACCAGAAGCTAACAATGCCACCGCAAACAGTATACTTAAGATTGGACTAGCAACCGCGCCTGCCAACTGATTATCTTGAAGGGCATCAAATAGTGAAGTGAAGGTTCCTAACCCTTCACCATGCCCAAAGAATAAAGCTGCCCCAAGCACTAATAACAAACAATTAATCACGAACGCACCAGTTAATTGAATATTTGAATCCCAAGTAGAAAATTTCACTGCTTCAGCCACTGCATCTTCATCATTATGATCAATCTTGCGTGTTTGCGAAATTGATGAATGTAAGTATAAATTATGAGGCATCACCGTGGCACCCACAATTCCTAGTGCCATGGTTAACTCTCCTGGATGTAAAATTTGAGGTTTTGGCACAAATCCGGCAAACATGGACACCCAGTTTGGATTAGAAACGCCAACTTCATAGGCAAATACAGCCAAAATAACAACAATAAGCGTCACAACGATCGCTTCAATTTTTCGAAAACCTAACTTTGTTAATAACAATAAGAGCAAAACATCGAATACAGTTAAAGTGACCCCTAAAACTAGTGGAATTCTAAAAAGAAGCTCCAACGCAATGGCTCCACCAATTACCTCCGCAATATCTGTCGCACAAATTGCAGCCTCTGTTGTAAGCCATAAAATAATTCCTAAAACTTTGCCCGTATGTGCTCGCGTCGCTTGTGCCAGATCCATCTGTGTCACAATTCCCAGTTTAGACGCCATATATTGTAATAACATGGCGATTAAACTCGAAAGCAAGATCACAGACATCAATAGGTAACCGAACTAGGCACCACCACCAATGGAAGTTACCCAATTACCTGGATCCATATAACCAACCGCAACTAATGCACCTGGTCCCGAGAAAGCCATCAACTTTTTGAAAAAGCCACCTTCTTTTGGTACTGGCACCGTGCTATTGATCTCTTCAAGACTTGGTCCGTTTGCGTAGTACAATAACCCATGCTTTTTTCCATTCCCCATATCTTCTAACATATCAACGATCTCCTCCTTTTTTCAACTCCATTATAGTTTAAAACCAAGTAAAGTAAACTCCATTTTTTGGTATCCCTAAAATAAAATACCCGTAATATAACAAAAAAGTGTTTGTAATCAAACTGCAAACACTTACCTAATAGGATTTTCACTAATTTATTTAATTGTTTAAAAAAGTTTTCCCACGTAATAGTGAATAAACATTGTAATGATTCCTACCACAATGTTTCGAATGACCGCTTTTTTTGGAATGCCATTGCCAAGCCGTGCGCTTAAATAGCCGGTCAAAGTCACAGCGAAAAGAACAGCAATAATCGTGGCTAATAACTGATACCCGGCTGGTGCAAAGGTCATCGCCACAAGTGGAAAAATACCACCTGATGACGCAGAAAACAATGAAGACACGGCCGCTTGCCAAGGATTCAGGTAATTATCTAAGTTCATGCCGTATTTAATATTGACAATTGTCGCAAGTGCCCGATCTTTTTGGTTCAGTAATTCATCTGCTATGGCCTGAGCCGTTTCTTGATGAACACCTTTTTCTTCGTAAAAACGCACAACTCGTTCTTTTTCATCCTCAAATTGAGTAGTTAATAATAATCTTTCTTGACCCACAACTGATTTTTCAGTATCACGCTGAGAACTAACTGAGGCGTATTCACCAGCTGACATGGAAAACGCACAGGCTAACAGATCCGACAATCCCGCAATAAAGATTGTGAAAGAGTTGGTCGTTGCGGCTGCTACACTAAACAAAACCCCCACAACGGTTAAAATACCATCGTTTGCACCTAACACACCGGCTCGCAAAGTGTTTAACCAATTATCCATATTTTTGTGATTACTTAATTTTTTTTGCATTATTTGTCTCTCCCATCATGCAAATAAACTACCAATGAGATAGGTCACTAGCATTGTAATGAGTCCCGAAATCACGTTTCGAACGACCCCTTTATACCGAATTGCTTTACCAAGCACAGCAGCCAGATATCCAGTTATGGCCAGCGCAATGGCAACTGCACAAATAGTTAATGGAATTTTATAAGTGGGCGATATAAACGTTATCGCTAAGAGAGGTAATAAAGATCCGGTTGGAAAAGAAATCATAGATGCTATCGCAGCAAAGTAAGGATTGGTGTAATCATGCACATTAATGCCATATTTTTCACGAACAACGGTAGTCAAACTTCCTTGATCCATCATTTCACTCGTGGCCTTTTGAGCGAGTTTATCAGAAATTCCAGAATTCAAAAATTTTTGTTTCACTGTTGCAAACTCTTTGTCGTAGTCGTTTTTTAAGGCCAATTTTTCTAATTGAACGGTATGCTGCTGAGCGTCTTTTTGCGTATTCACAGAAACATATTCGCCCATCGCCATCGAAACAGTTCCGGCAATCATCCCGGCAATTCCGGAAATAAAAATTGAAAAACTATTGGTCGTCGCTCCAGCCACACCAATGACGATTCCGGCAACCGACAAGATACCATCGTTGGCGCCCATCACACTAGCCCGCATGACATTAATTTTTTGAGCTAGTGATGGCGAAAACTTACGTCGTTTTTGATTTATCACCATATTAAAACTCCCTCTCGTTTAGAATGGTTCTAACAAATCGCTTTTATCATACTAGTTCTTTTTAAATTTGCAAATTGACTCGCTGGCGTTTCAATGGTATTTTCTAATCAAGATACCAATCGGAAATCGTTGTTTGGGGAGAAATTGAAAATGCCTGATCTGTTGAACTATTTAGATAACTATAATCGTCCCATCACTGCTGATTTAAATGTGGCTGATCAGATGATTCTGACCCGGTTACCATTTTTGCCACTTCAAGATATTGTGGCAGGTAATTTGGACGATGAAATTGCCTTGCCCCAAGCACTAAAGCAATTAGAAACTCAGTTGGCCAATACTTCAGAACATTTGTTGCTTCCCAATGACCGGATTCTCATTCAAAAGTTACAAACTTCTTTTCGTTATGAAAAAGTCAGCCTGTCGAATTTTAAAATCCAATCACCAGAAAACTTAGACAATCAGTGTGCTGCCATTACCGTGCGTGTGGCTCCCCATACCAAAATTATTGTTTTCCGTGGCGCCGATGGCACTACTTTAGGCTGGCAGTCAGATTTTCAAGTTCTCTACGAACCAAATGGTGAACGATGGCAAAGTTTTGCACGGAACTATTTAGAAAAAACTATGCATGCAAATTCTGATAATTTTCAAATCATTGGATACTCCAAAGGTGGTAGTATGGCTATTTACGTAGCTAGTCAAATTGATGCGAAAAATCGAATTAAACAAGTAATCAATTTTGATGGCCCAAAAGTTACTTCAACAGATGATCTTCCCGAAACTTTCAAGACCCGTTTTCAAACTTATCTGCCTCAATTACCGTTTTTCGGAATTGGATCTGCGTTTACAAACGCGCCCAAAATAGTCACAAGTATGGCAACAGGAATCTGGCAGCATGACCTTTACAGTTGGCACTTACACGATGCTGATCCAGTCATTTTGGGTCAATCACAGACAACTGATGATTTTTTAAATCACCAATTATGCCCCTGGATTCACAAGCAGACCCGCGCTAATGCCCAGCAATTTATCAACACATTTTGGGAAATTTTAGATGACACACAGGCAGTTTCAGTAAATGATCTGTTAAAGCACTGGCAACAAGTTACCAAAGCGTACCGAAAGCAAAGCAGTACTTGGGATCCAGTCGCCCAACAAATGGGTAAAAACACCTTGCAATCGGCATTTCAAATCATCGTTTCTTTTACCCCCTTTTAACAAATCGACGCAAACGTGGTAAGCTAGTACTATGAAAACTGAAAGAGAAAAAATGACCGCTGGCGAATCTTACCAGGAGTTTGATGCGGAATTGATTGCAAGACGCAAGCTAATTCGCCAACAACTTCAAGAGATTAACCAGATTACTGATAACGATAATCGTAACCAGCGTTTCCAAAGTTGGCTTGCCCAGACCGGTGACCACTTTTTTGTTGAAAGTGAGTTTAAATTCGATTATGGATTTAACATTCATATTGGCGATCACTTTTATGGGAACTACGACATCACGATGTTAGACACGTGTCCCATCACAATTGGGGAACACTGCTACTTTGGTCCTAACGTTGGTTTATACACTCCAGTTCACCCGTTAGACGCTAAAAGGCGTAATGCGGATGTTGAAATGGGCGCACCCATCACCATTGGAGACAGTGTTTGGATGGGTGGCCGCGTGACTGTCTTACCCGGTGTCACTATCGGTAATCGGGTTGTCGTTGGTGCTGGTTCAGTTGTGACCAAGTCATTTCCTGATGATGTGGTCATTGTTGGCAATCCAGCTCGCATCATTCATCATTTAGATAGTAATGGGGATGTGATTAAGAACAAAGGTGACCAAAAGGGGGCTTAGTTTCTGCCCTAATAGGTTAAAAAGAAGCCACCTTTTTTGGCACATTTAATTCAATCAATGAAAAGCGAGCGAATTCATTAATATTTGTATAAGCCCAAAACACTGTGCAAATATCCTTAATGGATAATTTGACGGTGTTTTTTTGTTTTTATTTTTGAAAACTTGCTTGTTCAGTTTCAGGAGTTTTCAGAACACCGTTTTAACCTCGTTTTTATTTTCACTTGTTTTTCAATGATTTTAGTTAATTCAATTTTTTTATTACTTTTCTTGCTGTTTTAGGACAGTTTCAAGAGGCAGTTCAAAAAATATAAACACACCTAGTGCGGGCCCTTATCCCACTGTTGGCGCGCTTATATCTCTTGAACTTAACGCCTCTTGGCACTCACTTTTTCTTAGGACAGTTTCTGGAGGCAGCCTTGAATATGTAAACACGCCTAGCGCGGGAATCCTTCCCGCTGACGGCGCGCTTACACATTCAAGACTAATCGCCTCCCTACACTCACTTTTTTTTAGGACAGTTTCTGGGAGCATGACTTGTAAAATAAGTACGCTTACCGCGGGATTTCATCCCGCCTACAGCGCCCTTATTTTACAAAACATAGTCGCTCCCCTACACTCACTTTTTCTTAGGACAGTTCCTGGAGGCAGCCTTGAATATGTAAACACGCCTAGCGCGGGAATTCTTCCCGCTAACGGCGCACTTACACATTCAATACTAATCGCCTCCCTACACTCACTTATATATTAGGAGGATCATTATTTTACACCACAGTAATATCGATAAAACCGTTTTTATTCCAACCGTTAGTCTCTTCGCCCTTGTTTCCATTGGACTCATTCTTGGCGGTTCCCAACTTCGTGCCGTTCTCAGCGACGTCATGAACGGGATCACCGCTCACATGTCCTGGGCTTACCTTGGCATCTACATCATTAACTTCGTATTCTTCATGTACCTTGCCTTCAGTCATTTTGGTAAAATCAAACTTGGTCACGCCAATGACAAACCCGAGTACAGTAGCTTCCAATGGGGTAGCATGGTTTTTGCCACCGCCATCGATGCCAGCATTCTCATGCTCAGTATGGTTGACCCTTTACGCTACGTTCAAAGCCCCGTTTTTGGTGACAAGCCTTATTCTGCCGCCTCTTACGGTGATGCTCACATGTTGGGTCAGTTCAACTGGGGTCCCATGGCGTGGATGATGTTTGCTTCTGCCACCATTGCCATTGCTTACGTTATGTACGTTCGTAACGTACGGGTCATGCGGATTAGTGCCGCTATTTCATTTCTAAAAGGACCTGAACACTACAAAAAAATTATTCGTCAAATCATCGACTTTTTGGTTGTGTTTGGGATCATGGGTGGCATTGGTTCATCCGTCGGCATGGAAATTCCGGTTCTTTCAAAAATCATTAATCAAATTACTGGAATTCCCGATAATTTACTCTTAAAACTTTTTATGTTCTTAATTTTGTTTGTCATCTTTGCTGTTACCGTATTTCACGGGATTAAAGGTGGGATTGATAAACTTAGTGCTGCCCATATTTGGACTGCCATTGGTTTCTTACTCATTGTTTTATTTATCGGCCCAACGCTAACCATCTTCCGTGATGAAGGTAACAGTTTACGTTTAATGGTTGAAAAGTTTATAACGATGAGTGCTAGCACCACAACCAACGGTAAACCTGGAGTTGCTCAACAAGAAACAATTTTCTATTGGGGTTGGTGGTTATCCTATATGCCGGTTATGGGCTTATTTATCGCCCGTATTTCTCGTGGTCGAACCATTCGTCAGGTAATTGTCGGCATGCTGACTTACGGTGCCCTTGGCTGCATGAGCTTCTACGCTATTTTAGGTGGTTACTCACTTTATCTACAACAAACTGGGGTAATCAACCTTGTTCATATTTTGAACACCCAAGGACAAGCAGCTGCCATCGCGGCCGTAATCAGCACTTTACCATTAAAGATGATCATGTTAGTAATCTACAGCATTTCGTGTTTTATCTTTTTGGCCACAACCATTTCGTCATCGGCATTCATCGTGTCGTCATTTACAAGTAAACATTTGGCACCTGGCGAGCAACCTAGTCAATTTAACCGATTAATTTGGGTAATTGTCTTCATTATCTTCTCGTTTGGGATTGTATTTGTCGGAGGCTTTAAAACGGTCCAAGCAATTAGTTCTATCGCGGGATTCCCATTGATCGCGGTCTGTGCCCTCTTATTATTATCCCTTTGGCAGATGATTCACCAAGACCAAAAGGTTACGGAAGCAAAGAAAGAGACTGTGCTATTCTTGCCACATGTCACACCAGAAATTGTCCGTAAACGTAAACACGTTCAAGTCACTTTAGAGAGTTATTTGAGTGATTAATTGAAAAAGACCAGCAATTAAATTAGTTGCTGGTTTTTTTGTCGTCTAAATATCACTTAATCCCTTCTACCACTCATCAAAACCAATCTAGATGTTGTATAATCAAGGAAAGCTCACGGGGGAGTGATTCGCAATGAAGCAATTATTAATTGTGACACGAAAATTGTATAAAATGAATTTTTATCGGGCAATCCTTTCGGCCTTATGGCTAATTTTCCCGCTAGAATTTGTGGGTGTTAGTTTTCACATTATTTTTGAAACCTGCTTCCATCGTAATGGTATTTTAGAAGTCATCTGGGATCTGCACACCAATTTGCCTGGATTTAACAGCATCTCATATCTGCTCAAATCCACAAATGACCTGACTTTTATCACCATTTCATTACTACTGGCCTTTTTTACGGCCGAAAATCTTTTCGAATTACGCGCAAAGCTATCTCATGAACATTTAGCCGGCATTACGAGTTTATTTATTTACTTCTTGCTCATCGTTGAAACTGCACCCAATCTTGATTTGCCACAAATCACTGACGTTGCGGGTAATTTACTCATCCCGATTTTGATTGGCCTGTTTACTGGATATGGATACAGTTTTCTTGCCAAAAGATCTTCACTTAAATTAACCGTGACTTACTGGGCGACTACTCATCTCATTGTGATTTTCAGTCTCTTAATCATTTTAATTGGTGGCATCAGCTTCACGGTCTACCAAACACAACTCTTTCCTAATTACATATCGCAACAAGTACAAAACTTCTTACAAACTGGAAATCATCCAACCTTTTGGAAAATTACTTTTGCAACTCTGCTTAGCAATTTCGGCCACTTTTTTGGCATCATTAATGATTTCACCACCACAATCGGCAATCATTTTTCATCAGAGACCGCCAATTTAACGTATCTTGCCCAACATCATAATCTCTGGAACATTCCTTATCCAATCACGTTACATTCGTTGTACGACTCATATGGGGCGTTGGGCGGAAACGGCATGTTACTGGCACTGGCCGGTGCTATCCTCCTTCGAGTTAAAAATCAACGCGCCCGTTTGGTGGCCAGTTTATCCATAACCCAAACTGTTTTTGATCAAAGCGAAGCACTCATGTTTGGCATTCCCATTTTGTTTAATCCGCTTTTCTTAATTCCGTTTTTAGTCGCTCCGTTTGTCAGTATGAGCATTGGCTATTTAGCCATTATCACACATCTCGTCCCGGCTGCGGCCTACGTAATTCCATATGCAACACCAAGTATTTTACGAGCCTTTCTAGGAACAAACGGAAACTTTGGCGCCCTTTTTGTCAGTTTAATCGGTTTGATCCTATCAAGCTTAATTTATTACCCATTCGTCTCTTTGATTGATCAATTGCCAGAAAGAAACGGAGATGAGTCTCATGCTTAAATGGATTCGTCCACTAATCTTATTTGTATTACTGGGTTTCATGGCCGTTTTCGGTTTGCAATGGACCCACCAAAACATGCGCAATGCCATTCCATCAGCAAATTCACGCGTCTCACCAATTATTTTGGTACCCGGTAGCAGTGCAACTCAAGAGCGCTTTGATGCCATGGTCAATGAACTGAATGGTAAAACCAAAACATCCAGTAGTTTATTAAAAGTAACTGTTCATACGGATAACCACCTTTCATATAGTGGCACTTTTCAACCAGGCAAAAGCCATCCATACATTGTCATTGCGTTTCAAAATAACCATGATGGCTACTCAAATATTAAAAAACAGGCTAAATGGTTTAGCCACGCCATGACCATTTTGAGTGCCAAATACCGATTTAATCACTTTTCTGCAATTGGTCATTCCAATGGTGGTCTAGTTTTAACCCGTTATTTAGAAAAATATTTTAACCAACAAAAAATGCGTATTAACACATTGATGACCATTGCTTCACCCTATAATTTCTCGGAAACAAACATTGATAAACGTACCCAAATGTTGACAGATTTAATTAAGGATAATAGTAAGATCCCAACCAATTTAGTCATGTATTCCGTGGCCGGCACGGAAAACTACAACAATGACGGAACGGTGCCGTTTGCGAGTGTGGAAGCCGGTAAATATATTTTCCAAAAACGGGCAAAGAATTACACTCAAATTACCGTAACTGGTGAAGACACGACCCATCATGATCTGCCCCAAAATGGGGAGATCGTCAGCTTAATCCAACAGTACGTCTTGAATATTTCCAGTACAAAACAAAAACCAGATATTAATGTGCAACATTAAACTGAAATCCTCATAACTATTGAATAGCTGTGAGGATTTTTTCTATATTGACTTTAAAAATAGAACCGGCTATAATCATTTTTGAAGAAAGGTGAGTAATTACTCACCTGCCTAAAGGAGGACTCTTCAATGTCATCTACAAGTATTTCACTTAATCATTTAGTCAAACAATTTGGCAAACAAACCGTTTTAAAAGATATTAATTTTACGGTTTCACCAGGACAAATTGTGGGTTTGATCGGACCCTCAGGCGCCGGTAAATCCACCATCATCAAAACTACTCTGGGAATGGAGGTTGCCGATGGTGGTTCCGCCACCGTTTTTAATCAGGTAATGCCCAACCGAAAGCTTTTGTCTCGCATTGGCTACATGGCCCAAACGGACGCTCTTTATGGATCATTGAGTGGTCAAGAAAACTTGATGTTTTTTGCACAAATGAAAGGTCTAAAAAAACAGACAATTCATGCTGAAATTGCCCATGTCGCAGAGGTTGTTGATTTAACCACCGACTTAAATAAACGCGTTAGCAGTTATTCTGGCGGCATGATGCGGCGTTTATCTTTGGCAATCGCCTTATTAGGCAGCCCAGAGCTACTAATTTTGGACGAACCCACTGGCGGCATTGATCCCGCTCTGAGACGTCAAATTTGGAAAGAATTAAACACAATTCGTCACGAAAATCGTAGTATTTTGATCACGACCCACGTCATGGATGAAGCGGAACTTGTTGATGAAGTAGCCTTAATTTTAAACGGTAAAGTTATGGCGTTTGACTCACCTGCCGCTCTTAAAAAGCAGTATCAAGTGAACTCGATCGAAGACGTATTTTTGAAGGCAGAAGGTGTACAACTATGAGAATTATTGCAATTATGATTCGGGTTTTAAAAGAACTTTTACGCGACAAGCGGACACTGGCTTTGATGTTTTTGGCGCCAATTTTGATTTTGTTTTTAATGAATGCCATCTTTTCATCGAATTCCACGACGAATGTCACAATCGGAACCGTTTCGTTGTCCCAAGCCATGAATAAAAAATTGGGTAAAGGCAACCATGTTGACGTGAAATTATATGATTCCAAAACTGCCGCTGAAAAAGCATTGAAAAAGACTCACATCGATGCCATTATTCAAAAAAAGCATAACGATTATATACTGACCCATGCGAATACTGATTCCACTAAAACCACAGCGGTTAAAATGGCGGTTAAAAATGCCCTGACAGCCCGAGGAACTGCCGAGCTAAAAACAGGTCTTAAAACCTCAACAACTGTCATCGGCAAACTCAGACACCAGTTAACAATCACTTCCAAAGCACTGGCAAAGTTACAGTTCCAAGTTGCCAAGTCGACGAATCAAAAAGTTAAAACTTCTAAATCTAATCACGTGACACTAGCACAGGTTAGTTCTAAGAAAATGGCCACGCCAAAAATCACAAACCATTATGTATACGGCGATGCTAACACCAGCTTTTTTGATAAGATGTTGCCAATTCTGATGGGATTTTTCGTTTTCTTCTTTGTTTTCTTAATTTCTGGAATGGCGCTTCTCAAAGAACGGACTAGTGGTACGCTAGATCGTCTGCTGGCGACCCCCGTTAAACGCTATGAAATTGTGTTTGGTTACATGGCCAGCTACGGAATCTTAGCTATTTTTCAAACCGTGCTGATCGTATTGGTCACGGTTTGGTTACTTGGCGCTGAAGTGGTTGGTAGTTTGTTCAGCATTATTTTGATTAATTTGTTATTGGCTCTGGTAGCGTTAGCCTTCGGGATTCTGTTATCAACATTTGCAAGCTCTGAATTCCAGATGATGCAATTTATCCCGTTAGTGGTCATTCCCCAGATCTTCTTTTCTGGTATCATTCCGTTGGATCAGATGGCTAGTTGGATTAAGACAATTTCATATATCGTCCCAATTAAGTATTCTGGAGACGCAGTAACCGCAATTATGATGCGTGGCGCGGGTTTGTCGTCACTTGGATTAGAAATAACAGTCTTGTTTGGTTTCTTGATTGTCCTGACAGTTTTAAATATTATGGGGTTGAAAAGATATCGAAAGGTTTAGTTTTGTCAATTTCTTAAGCAAACTTCTCGAAAGACAGCTATTCAAAAATTATAATTGGGATATAGTATTTCATATTAAAACGGTTCAGAAGTTATGGCCACTACATTCCAGCTTCATATTTTCATAGCACAATCTCAAACTCTAATATAGACCTCAGAGACTGTAAAAACATGACTTATATGTAGTAATCCAACAAAATCCAAGCTTAATATCTCAAAAAAATAACTGCTTTTCATCAAATGGCGTTATACTAATACGGTGCAAGGAATTGCATTTAAAATTGGAATTGGATAGAAAGAGGCCAGTATTTTGGATAAAGTAAACCAAAAAAGTACAACACGTTATGCGTCTATGGATATCAATGATGTCTATAAGTACTTTGATACAAAGGAAACCGGTTTATCTTCAGAACAAGCAGCTGGATTACTAAAGAAATTTGGACCAAATACCATTCAAAGAAACAAAAAGCAATCGCAAGTTAAAGCTTTTTTGAAAAACTTTACAAGCTTGATGGCAATTTTACTTTGGATCAGTGGTTTCATTGCGATTTTTGCGCAAATGGTCGAACTAGGAATTGCAATTTGGGCCGTCAATTTGATCAATGGTATTTTCAGCTACTGGCAAGAGCATCAGGCTCAAAAAGCAACTAATTCTCTGTTGAAAATGTTGCCAACCTATGCACAAGTGTTACGAGATGGCAAACCGAAGCAAATCAATTCGGAAGATTTGGTACCTGGCGATGTATTCATTATTCAAGCTGGTAACAGTATCTCTGCAGATGCCCGGATCATCAAATCAACCTCCCTTCAAGTTGACGAATCCGCGCTAACTGGCGAATCGGTCCTTGTTAGTAAACAAGCCGAATATTCACATGGTGTAGGTCGTTTTTCAGAGGCAAATCTCGTGTTTGCGGGAACTGTCGCAGGTAGTGGTACGGCGACTGCAGTAGCGGTCGCAACTGCCATGCACTCTGAATTTGGTAAAATTGCCAAACTAACCCAGAATCAAAAACACCAAGCCAGTCCCCTTGAAATCGAATTGAATCATTTAACTCGTCAATTATCGGTAATTGCCATTTTAATTGGCGCCATCTTTTTTGTCTCCGCAATCTTTTTTGTGCATTACCCAATGGCCAAGTCATTTATTTTTGCTTTAGGGATGATTGTGGCTTTTATTCCAGAAGGACTATTACCAACCGTTACGCTGTCTTTGGCCCAGGGTGTTACTCGAATGGCCAAGAAACATGCGTTAGTTAAGGATTTAAACAGTGTTGAAACCCTTGGTGAAACGACTGTCATTTGTTCTGATAAAACTGGAACTTTGACTCAAAACCAAATGACCATTAATCACCTTTGGTTAGCCAGCCATGAATATACCGTTACTGGTCAGGGCTATGTGAACAACGGTCATATTCAGCTTGATTCCAAAGATGTTGATCTGTCAGACCAACCGGACTTAGAAATGTTACTTCGGGTTGCGGCTTTGAATAACGATACTAAGGTAGAACAGCCAAAAGTAGCTGGTGACAATCCTAAAATTATTGGTACCCCTACAGAAGCAGCATTAGTTATTTTAGCTGAAAAGGCTGGAATTAATCTTGAATCAGAATCCAAAAAGTTTCCACGAATTGGGGCTTTACCTTTTGACTCCGATCGGAAACGCATGTCCACTTTTCATGATGTCGATGGCAAAACTACTATTTGTGTAAAAGGTTCTTTGGATGGTATCCTGCCAATTAGTGACACGATTCTAGATAATGGTAAACTGCGTCCCCTTACTGAAGCTGATAAAGAACAAATTAACGAAGCTGACAAAAAATATGCGGCCCAAGGTTTACGCTCTTTAGCAATTGCCTATCGGGATGCTTCAGCTGATGATAGTTTACCTGATGATACTAAAGACTGGACGATCGAAAACGCTGAACAACATCTCACCTTCGTTGGCTTAACAATTATGGAAGACCCACCCCGTCCAGAAATTTTTGAAGCGGTTCGCAAATGTCATGAAGCAAGTATTCGTATTATCATGGTAACCGGTGATAGTTCATTAACTGCCAAGAGTATTGCAGTTAAAATTGGTGTCGCTAGTGACAAAGCGCGTGTTATTACAGGTGACGAACTTGCTGAAATGCACATTGCTGATCTTAAAGAAGCTTTAAAGGGTGAAGTGATTTTTGCTCGTGTGGCTCCTGAACAAAAGTATCGAATTGTTTCAACGTTGCAAAGTATCGGTGAGATTGTGGCTTCAACCGGTGATGGTGTTAATGATGCTCCTGCTTTGAAAAAAGCCGATATTGGGGTTGCCATGGGTGTCACAGGAACTGATGTGGCTAAAGATGCCGCCAACATGATTTTGACTGATGACAACTTTGCTTCAATCGTCGCCGCAATTGAAGAAGGTCGAACCGTTTACAGCAATTTACAAAAGTTTCTCCTATATATTTTAAATAGTAATATGCCTGAAGCTGCTCCTTCAATCTTATTCCTGTTTTCACGCGGTTTAATTCCTTTGCCATTAACAGTTATGCAAATTCTAACTGTTGATCTTGGAACTGATATGTTACCTGCTTTAGGCTTAGGGGCTGAAAAAAGTGAACCCGGAATTATGAAACAGCCACCGCGTTTACGAACTGCTCATCTTTTAAACCGAGGGATTATTTTGAAGGCTTTTGCCTGGTATGGATTAGTGGCGTCCATCATTTCAACTGTGGGTTACTTCTTCGTTAACCATCAACACGGTTGGCCAAATGTGGCGTTGGCAGCATCTGGTTCTGTTTATCAGGAAGCGACAACCATGACGTTAGCTGCAATTGTCTTCTGTCAAATTGCGGCTGCCTTGAATTGTCGAACAAAGAATTCCTCAATTTTTAGCATTGGTATTTTCAGTAATCGACGTATTTGGGGCGGCATTATTTTTGAAGTGTTTCTCCTAGCCTTACTAATTTATGTGCCCTTCTTACAGGGATTGTTCAATACAGCTGCAATTGGCTGGCAAGACTGGATTTTGTTAGTCTGCATTCCAATTCCACTTGTGTTAATTGAAGAGATCCGCAAGTACTTTATGCGTAAAAAAGTGCGAGTTTAATAAAAGCGTTTCACTAGAAATTTCTGGTGAAACGTTTTTAGTTCGCAATTTAATTTTCGAATAGTCAAAGCGTGTTATCATGAGTTATAAATTTGAAATCGAAATGGAGAGATGTTTGATGAGCGTACTAACTGATACATTCGAGCTTCGCAATGGCGTCAAGATTCCTAAGGTTGGCTTTGGTACTTGGCAGATTCCTGATGGTGAAGTTACATACAATGCTGTCAAAAACGCCTTGGCAGCTGGTTATCGTCATATTGATACTGCTTGGCAATATGGCAATGAAGACAGCGTAGGTAAAGCAATTCGGGATTCCGAAATTGCGCGTGACCGAATTTTTGTCACAACTAAATTGCCAGCAAAAAGTAAGAGCTACGAAGAAAGTCTGCAATATTTCGAAGAATCCATTAAGAACCTTGGTTTGGATTATGTTGATTTGTTCTTAATTCATGCGCCGTGGCCATGGGATGAAATGGGTGCGGATTATTCTAAAGAAAACGTCGAAGTTTGGCGGGCAATGGAAGAGATTTATAAATCAGGTCGTGCAAAGGCGATTGGAATTTCTAACTTCAATGTTCAGGATCAAAAAAACATTTTGGAAAACTGTGAAATTGAACCAATGGTTAATCAGCTTCAGTATTATATTGGGTATACGGAAACTGGTAATGTGCGGTTTGCCAAACAAAGCGGCATGTTGGTGGAGGCATTTTCTCCATTGGCAACGGGTTACTTATTGCATAATCAAGATGTAGCAGATATTGCCAAGAATAATCATGTGTCGGTGGCACAGTTGGCCATTAAGTACTGTTTGCAGCATAATATTGTGCCGTTGCCAAAGGCGATTAACCCAACCCATATTGAGGAAAATACTAATTTAGATTTTGTGATTCCGGATGAAGATATGGAAACGTTGGATAGCTTGGTGGATACGGCGCCGGGTGAGGACCATAACGAGTAAGTGCGTGAGACAAGTCGGTAAAAGGCAGATAATAAGCATGATGGAGGCGGGATCGCAATCCCGCAGGAATCGTGCTTATTATCTGCCTTTTGACTTGTCGAGCGGTCCTAAAAAAGCAACCAAAAGATGTGACGGATGCAGGATGAAGTCCTGCTGGAGTCATACTTATATTGCCGGTCTTGTTTTGCGGAGCTGTCCTCAACTATAAAAGATTAAAACTAAGAGTACGAGCTGACGCGGGATCGCAATCCCGCAGGAATCATGCTTATTATCTGCCTTTTGACTTGTCGAACGGTCCTAAAACTCAATGAAAAAGCAATCAAAGATCTGAAACCAAGATTCCTCAAACAATAATTTTGTTTGAACCCTTACAAATCCACGCCACCATCAATTCGCATAACTTGTCCTGTCATAAAGTCATTTTCCATACAGTACAAATAAGCCGATGCTACTTCCGCAATAGTCCCTACTCGTTTTAGCGGCACATTTTCGGCAAACTGCGATTCTTGCGTTTCAAGAGAACTTGCTGATAGTTCTCGCCACAATCCTGTTGGCGTCCAAGTTGGTGAAACTGCATTGACTCGGTAATTTGGTGCTAATTCAACTGCCAAGCCCGCGACCATCGTATTGATCGCTTGATTTCCAATAATCGCACCAGACGCATCACTTGGGTGACCACCTGAACCCGATGTAAAAATTAAGGAACCCTTTTTGTTAAGATGCTTACTGGCAATTTGAGCTACCTGCAAATTCACAAAAAACTTATCCTCAATCGTTTTACGAATTAAGTCTAAAGAACTATCCAAAAAGCCACCGCCCATTGCACCCCCGAGTGTGGAAATCACATGATCAAACGGTTCATTTTCTTCAAAAAAAGAATTTAACGATTTTGCATCTTGCGCATCAAAAGCTTTGCCAGAAATATTTGGATATTTTTCTGTATTTTCAATCAAAAATTCATTTAATCGTTCTTGATTGTGACCAACAACACTCACTTGAGCACCTTTCTTAGAAGCTAGTTTAGCGACTTTACCACCAAATCCTGAAGTCCCACCAATTATTAATACGCGTTTCTTATTTAAAGTCATTATTTTCTCCCTATCAGTTAATGGCTTAAGTATAAAGAAAGAAAAATTAATTTACGAACATTTGCATTGATCAACTAAAATAAAATTAAAATATTTTGTACCACTGTAGTGCAACACTGATATTAGGATTGGCTGTATAAAACAGGGTATCCACACCACCAAGTTTCATTCCTTGTTTTTGATAAAACTGGCACGCATTTAGATTATCATCTTGCGCTTCCAATTGAAGACCCACATGCTTATTATCCCGCGCCCATTTTTCAGCAGCATCAAATAATTGTTGCCCAATTCCTGCATGACGATGGCCTGCCTGAATGGCAATATTTTCAATGTAGCAAAACTTATTCCAGTTCCTAAACATTCGAATTTGACCCACATTTTTGCCGTCCAAATAGGCAAAGTACAACTGCTTTTGTGGATCGGCTAAATACGAAGCATCTGGTTTTTCAGCGGGAAATTTAGTTGCTTTGGCCGTTTCAAAGGGGATTTCTTTAATTGTCCACCGCCCATCTTTCAAGCTTGGAACAACCCGTCCTGTTAGCTCAAATTGCGTGTTTGAAGCATCCCAATCTGCCATGTTTTCTTTGTTTAATGCGACTATTTTTAACATTCTATATAAATCCTTTCCTTATCAAGTGAATGTGAAAAGTATACCACTTTGAAGGATCTCGCTTTTTGGCTTACTATGAAATTAGGACATTTTAAGAAAGAAGGTCTTCAATTGACGCCAAAGCAGCTCAATGACGCGCGTTACAAACTGTCGCCATTTAAGAAATTATCACCAGAACAACTTAATTTAAAAAATAAAATCATGACTTTTATTAATGCGCACCTTGGTCAATCTAAACATGCCGTTTTTACCATTTATGGCGAAGCGGGAACTGGTAAAAGCGTTGTTTTAAGTCAGATCTTTAACGATCTTCAAACCGCAGCACGTAGCAAGGTAGACGATCCTTTAAACGGTACAAAAAACGTTTTTCTGGTGAACCATCCCGAGATTTTGAAAGTTTATCAAGAAATTGCTGGCGAGCAACCACACCTGTTTAAAAAGGACTTTGATCGCCCCACCTCTTTTATCAATCGTCGCAACAAGGATCATCTAACTTACGACATTGCCATCATTGATGAAGCCCATCTTTTATTGTCGCGACCGGATCGTTACAACAATTTTGATCAACAAAATCAATTAGTCGAAATTATCAAGCACAGCAAAATTGTAGTTTTAGTATTCGATGAAAACCAAGTTTTAAAAACCAAAAGCTACTGGGATCGCGCACGTTTATCCCAAATCGTTCAGCCCTATTCGCATGAGGAATACGTCCTGCACGATCAGTTTCGAATGCAGGTCGATCCCAAGCTAGTCACTTGGATCGATGAATTCACACATGGCCACCTCACCCCAGTTCCACAGCACAGGGACGATCACTTCGATTTTCGGATTTTTGACGATGCCGAAGCAATGCACCAGTTAATAATCAAACAAAATCAAAAAGTCGGTTTATCCAGAATCGTTTCAACGACTGGCTATCCTTCCAAATTAGACGGGGGCAAACATTATATTGTAGAAGGTAACTTTAAGTTGCCATGGGATCAGTATAATTATTCACGGCAGTCCTGGGCCGAAAAACCAGAAACCATTAATGAAGTTGGGTCAATCTATACGGTTCAAGGATTTGACCTGAATTATGTTGGCGTTATTTTGGGACCGCCGATCGAATATGATCCGGAAACTGATGGCGTCACGATTAATTTAGCCAAAGTCACGGATAGTGAGATCTTTAAAAAACGGGCTGATTTAACGGATCCTAAAGAGCTCACTAAAATCAAAAAACAACTTATTATGAACACCCTTAATGTGCTCTTAAAACGTGGTGTTCGAGGTTTGTATATTTATGCGAGTCAATCTGCTTTGCGAAAATGACTTTCACAACTTTAACTCAAAAAACTAATTAACAGAAGTTTCTGCTAATTAGTTTTTTAGCCTATGCACTTGTAATATGAATTGTCTTGCTAAAGCCTTGATTCAAGAATTCCCATAAAGGTGTGGTAATCCCCAATTCTTCTAGATCACTGGGTGACAACTCATAGCGAATGGCATCCTCATCACCTGCGATCACTTTTTGAACCCAGTTTGGTTCCCGGATAAGTTCTTGGCCCATTGCCGCAAACTCAAACCCATCGGCAATCACCTTTTCGGCTTCGACTGGTTTTGTAATCTGACCAACCACAATCATTGGCACTTTATGATCGACTACTTTTTGAATCTTTTCAATCAGTGGCTGACTGTCAGTTTTGTCATTTGCAGAAGTTTGCCAAACCTGATTCAACGAAACGTGAAGATAATCAATTCCACTTTCAATTAAGGAAGGAATCAACGCCAATGTATCCGCAATTCGGATCCCTGGATTCTCAATTTCTTCCGGTGAAATTCGATATCCCACAATAAATGTGGCTGGCGCATATTTGTTAACGACGCGCCGAACCTCTTCAACAACACCTACTGGGAAGTTCATTCGTTGATCCAACGTACCACCCCATTGATCGCGACGACGATTAGAATGAGGAGAGAAAAACTGTTGAATAAGATAAGTATTGGCACCATGAATCTCAACACCATCAAAACCCGCATTAATTGCGCGTTTTGTTGCGCTACCGAAATCTTTGATCACTTCTTCGACTTCTTCTTCGCTCAGTTCGCGTGGCGTCTCAGAATCCGGCCGTAATGCTTTGACAGCACTAGCACTAACCGGTTGCTCACCACGTAAAATTGCGCTGTTAGTCATCCGGCCAGCATCAAAAATCTGGAGGATTGCCTTAGCACCGCGGCTCTTTATTGCTGAAGCTAAACGTGCTAATTGGGCAACATCTTGATCTTTGTTAACTGCTAGTTCACCTTCGAAACCCTTACCAAGTTCCGAAACGTTCGCACAGCCCGTAATCTCAATACCAACTCCGCCGGCTCGTTTCCGATAGTATTCAATCTCATCATTAGAAACCACGCCATCCTCGAAAGCACTCCGTTCTGTCATTGGTGGCATGACAATGCGGTTCCGCACGGTTGCGCCATTTGCAAAAGTAAACGGATCTAAAAATTTATAATCTGACATAGAGTCATCCCTTTTTTATAATTTAATCACTTTTATTATAGCCTCAAACGCATCATAACTTGTATGATTTGGCTTGCAAATCTGTTTATTGCCACATATTCACAGCTTCAAATTAGAATCAAAAATCACAAATTCTCAATAGAAAATCTTTTCTGAAAAATTACTTGGTATTTTCAAAATTTATCCGATATAATGAGAAAGTAAACAAAACTGAAGCACATATATTTTTGTGCTCAATGTTCGACTTCCAACAGAAGATATTCAGCGGTTTTAACAAATTAACCTCCAATTCTAGTGAAAGTGCAACATACCTTATTAAGGTATATGGTGCTTCAGTTAGAATTCTGGAGGTTTTTTTATGCAAGAAACATCATCAATTAGTACGAAAACGAAATTATCCATTGTGGGGACCGCTGGCTTGGCCTTCTGTGGAGTTCTGGTCGAAACAGCCATGAACGTCACCTTTCCGACTTTAATGGCTCAGTTTCATGAAAGCTTAAATAACGTCCAATGGGTCACGACCGCCTACTTGTTAGTCGTAGCAGCAACGATGACCGTCACTGCGTTTGTTCAACGTCGGTTTAAGTTTAAAACGATTTTGAGTGCGGCCGGTATTTTATTTATTTTGGGAATTCTATTTTCTGGTTCTGCCAGTTCACTGACATTTCTATTAATTGGTAGAATTATTCAAGGAATCAGTACTGGCTTGACCATGCCGCTCATGTTTGCCATCATTATGCAACAGATTCCTCTCAGCAAGCAAGGCCAATATGTCGGAACAGCCGGTATGGTTGTCGCCTTTGCACCATCCCTAGGTCCAACATATGGAGGTTTTATTACTCAAATGTATAACTGGCCACTAATTTTCTGGATAACCTTGCCGATCGGTGTCGTCAGCTGTGTACTGGCTATTTCGACCATTCAACAAGGCCAGTCACCAGTCAAAAGTAGTTTTCCGTTTGCTCAATTTATTTTGATCTTTTTGGGCCTGACAGGTCTTACTTTGGCCATCAATCACGCTGGTAGTGGTAGTTTAACAACCCCACTTGTATATGGAAATTTCATTTTTGGCTTTTTGTGTTTTGCCATTTTCGTCATTCTGTCACTTCGAAGTAGTCAGCCTTTAATTAATATTCATATTTTCAAAAACTCGCTTTTTACCCGAGCTGTACTAATTTACTTTTTGATCCAATTTGTGCAAATTGGTTTGACTTTTGTACTGCCAACCTTCGCCCAACTCTCCCTGAAGAAAGGTGTGATGCTGTCGGGTATGATGTTACTGGCTGGTAGTTTATTTTCTGCAGTTGTCGCTCCCCTAACTGGTCAATTACTCGATCGCTACTCACCAAAAATACCATTTTCAATTGGGGCAATATTCATTTTGTTGGGGATTGGACTCCTGCTTATCTTTACAAACTACCTGTCAACTACCACAATCGTTATTTTCTATACAGTTTACATGTTAGGATTCAGCTTTTTATTCAACAATTCGTTAACCTTTGGCCTGCAACAATTAAAGCCCGCCCAAATTGGTGATGGTAACGCAATTTTTAATACTTTACAACAATATTCGGGATCACTAGGGACTGCGATTGCTTCAACAATTTTAGCAATGACCGCTCAGAAATATCCTAACCTGTCAGAAGTTAAGCAAACCGTGGTTGGTAGCCACTCTGTTATCCTATTCTTTGCCGCGTTGTGTGTGCTCGCAACCATATTAATTACCTCTTTACCCAAGAAAATTACTAAAAACTAATTTTATAACTCAAAAAAATCTCTCCTGATTATAAACCAGAAGAGATTTTTTGTATTCTCTATTGCCGCCACTTTTTAAGAATTTCAAGTTCAGTTTCACTAACTTTGTTTTCAGTTTTGGCTACTCTGATTAATGTACTGTAATTAGTGACTGTGTGTAATGGTAACGCGGCTTCCCTAAAGTTCACCTCAGCTGCTGATAATTGATAGCTAAAGATGCCAGCTACTCCAATTGCAGTCGCATCCGCTTTCTGGACCGCCTGAACAGCTCCTAAAACACTTTGGCCAGTTGAAATAAGATCATCAATGACAACCACTTTTTGACCAGGTTTCAGTACGCCTTCGGTTTGTTTGCCCTGACCATGATCCTTAGGTTTAGACCGCACATAAATCAGAGGAAGATTCAGTTTTTCGGCCACCCATGCTGCATGCGGAATCCCTGCCGTAGCGGTACCGGCAATTACTTCTACATCTGGATAATTGGCTTTGATTAATTCTACTAAACCTTTACAAATCAACTGGCGAACTTTAGGATAGGAAATCGTCAATCGATTATCGCAGTATATTGGACTTTTTAATCCGCTTGCCCAGGTGAATGGATCGTTTGGGCGTAATGCCACCGCGCCAATTTCTAATAAAGAATGTGCAACTTGTTCAGCAATTGTCATCTTATTTTTCCTCCTTAAACTCTTCAGCAATCTGTTTGTATGCAAATTTAGGATCCGCACTTTGAGTAATTGGCCGGCCAACCACAATTCCGTTACTGCCTAGTTTGGCAGCTTGATTAGGTGTTACCACTCGTTTTTGATCTCCATTTTGAGCAGAATTGGGTCGAATTCCGGGGGTGATGCACAAGAAATCCGGATTAACTACCTCACGAATCACCGGCACTTCCAATGCGGAACAAATGACGCCATCCAAACCAGTACTTTCAGCTAGTTTGGCATAATTTTGCACGGATTCTTGCAAAGAAATCGCTATGTGCTGTTGGTTATGTAAAATCTGATCATCAATCGATGTTAACTGAGTAATTGCGAGGAGTTTGGCCGGTGCTTTACCAATTTCTTGAGCTCCTTGCATTAAACCTCTTTTACCGGCCGCCAACATTTCTGACCCACCAGCGGCATGAATAGTAGTCATTTCAACCCCCAGGGCGCCAATCACACGTGCTGCTCGTTCCACTGTATTAGGAATATCATACAACTTTAAATCCAAGAAAACGGTAAATCCCATGGCTTGCACATGTTTAACGATCCTTGGTCCGAAGTGATAAAATACTTCCATTCCGATTTTGACCATCGGCCGCGGATTAACGTCCAACTGTTTTAAAATTGTGTTTACTTGATCTAGATTAGCAACATCTAAAGCCACAATCGGCGAATATTTAATCAAAATGAACCTCCTGCAACTGTTTCAAATTATCAATGCCATAAAAGTCCATCACTATTGGTAACTGGGCGATGATTTTCGGACAACTTAGCGGATCATGGAAATTCGCCGCGCCGACTTCGACCGCACTCGCTCCGGCCATCATCATCTCCAAAACGTCTTCGGCACTCGAAACACCGCCCACCCCAATGATTGGTAACTGACAGGTTTCATGAACTTTATGAATCATGGCTAACGCGATTGGTTTCAAGGCTGGACCTGATAACCCTCCTGTACCATTGGCTAAAGCTGGTTTCCGTGTCTTCAAATCAATACTAAGCCCAGTCAAGGTGTTAATCATGGTCAAACCGGCCGCCCCACCAGCTTCAGCAGCTTTGGCGATCGCCGTCACATCTGTAATATTGGGTGTCAGTTTGACATATAGGGGCACCCGGCTAACCGCTACACATTTCCGTGTCAACTTTTCCACCAGTTTAGGATCCGTTCCCATGGCTAATCCGCCATTTTCAACATTGGGACACGAAATGTTCAACTCAATTGCCTTAATGTTGGGTGATTCGTTTAAACCTTTGACAACCGCAATATACTCGTCTTCACTAAATCCCGCTGCACTGGCGATAATTGGCAATTCGGGAAAATGAGCATCTAGCCAAGGTAGTTTTTCGGCAACAGCTTGTTTAACGCCTACATTTTGTAAACCATTGGCGTTTAACCACCCGGCAGTCGTTTCCGTCGTACGTGGCTTAGGATTGCCGGTACGCGGTTCTATGGTTGTGGACTTCACAACCAGCCCACCAAGAAGATTCAAGTCGAAACGTTGCGCAAATTCTTGACCATACCAACAAGTTCCACTGGCTGGCATCACAGGATTTTTAAGTTCTAAACCAGGTAAACTAACTGCTAATTTATTTTCTGACATTCGATGCAACCTCCGTTTTTAAATGGCTTGAATTAAGTAAGCTTGGCTCTTTAGCATGGTGACAACTGCTGATAAGGTATCTAGTGAGGTCAATACAAGAATCTCATGACTGATTGCTAGCGCTCGAATCTTGGTATCATCATTAACGGACTCCATATTGTCATCCACCGTATTCACGACCAGTTGAATTTTTTGATCTGTTAACAATTGTGCAATTTGCGGTGAATTTTCACTTAACTTCTCGACTCGCTGTTTAACTAACACGCCGCGTTCCGTAAGATACTGAGCAGTTCCTTCTGTCGCGTACAAATTAAAACCGAGCTGAACTAATTGTCGAGCTAATTCAGTTGCTTGGGGCTTTTCAGCATCCCGCACGGTCATCAAGATATTGCCGTGGGCTGGTAAGTGAACCCCACTGGCTTCAAACGCTTTGTACAGTGCCTTTTCAAAGGAACAGTCACTGCCCATCACTTCTCCAGTTGATTTCATTTCCGGTCCTAATAAACTGTCCACGCGGTTTAATTTACTAAAGGAGAAAATCGGTGCTTTGACATGAACCAGTTTGGACGGCGCCTGAATTCCAGTCTCATACCCTAAGTCGGCCAATTTTTGACCCATAATGACTTGCGTTGCTAATTGAGTCATTGGAATTTTAGTC
Source organism: Pediococcus parvulus (assembly GCF_007990205.1). GTDB lineage: Bacteria > Bacillota > Bacilli > Lactobacillales > Lactobacillaceae > Pediococcus > Pediococcus parvulus. The sequence continues at coordinate 37,324 of NZ_BJWE01000009.1, forward strand.
GTCTTACTCAGGAATGGCACAGTCCGGCTGGCGCGTGGATTCACTTCGATAACATAAGCTTGTTCATGATGAATGACAAACTGGACGTTCATCAACCCAAAACAGTTCAAGGAATGAGCTAATTGAATGGTGGCCTGTTCAATTTGTTTAATAACGGTTGTGGATAATGTCTGCGGTGGATAGACGGCCATTGAATCACCAGAGTGAATGCCAGCGCGTTCGATGTGTTCCATAATGCCCGGAATCACAACTGTGTCACCATCACAAATTGCATCAACTTCACACTCCTTACCTACTAAATACCGATCTAATAAAACGGGGTGCTCGTGCGAAACTTCAATTGCTGCATGCATATAATGCTTTAATTCTTCGTTATTATGCACAATTTCCATGGCCCGGCCACCTAACACATAACTTGGTCGTACTAACAACGGATAGCCAATTTTTTCACCAATTGTGAGGGCCTCTTCATTGGTAGTGGCGGTATCGCCATATGGTTGGGGAATTTTAAGTTCTTCAATAATTTGATTAAACTGATCTCGATCTTCAGCACGATTGACGTCTTCGACCGCAGTGCCCAATATTTTGACACCATGATCGGCTAATGGTTTCGCTAGATTGATGGCGGTTTGCCCACCAAACTGAACAATCACTCCGCGTGGCTTTTCCAAATCAGCAACGTTTAAAACATCTTCTAGTGTCAAAGGCTCAAAATAAAGTTTGTCCGAAATTGAGAAGTCCGTTGAAACTGTTTCGGGATTATTATTCATAATGATCGCCCGATAACCAGCAGCTTTTAAAGTTTGAACACAATGCACAGTCGCATAATCAAACTCAATTCCCTGTCCAATCCGAATTGGCCCTGCGCCAATGACCATAACGGTGGGTTGCTCACTTGAATGACTTTCGTTTTCTTCTTCATAGGTACTGTAAAAATAAGGCGTGTGCGATTCAAACTCGGCCGCACACGTATCAACCATTTTGTACACTGGCCAAATTTGTTTAGTTCGACGTAAGGCTCTAATTTCATCAGCTGTTTTATGCCAAGCCTTGCCAATGACGACGTCGGTAAAGCCATTCTGTTTGGCAAGTTTTAACACCGCTAAATCACCGGGATGTTGTTGCAACAGAGTTTCAATTTCTAAAATATGGCTCAATTTATCTAAATAAAATTCATCTATCTTAGTTAATTCATGAATTTCGGCAACCGACCACTGCCGCCGTAAAGCTTCCATGACACAAAACAACCGATCATCGCGAGCTCTGACTAACCGTTCTGTGAGTTCCTGTTCTGTTAGCCTTGTTAATTCTGATGAGCCCATCAAATCGGACCCAATTTCCAACGAACGGACCGCTTTTTGAGTAGCCTCTTCAATGTTACGGCCAATTGCCATGACTTCACCAGTAGCCTTCATCTGGGTGCCCAACAGACGATCCGCATGATTGAACTTATCAAATGGCCAGCGTGGAATCTTACAGACCACATAATCTAAAGCGGGTTCAAATGCTGCATAAGTTGTTTGGGTAATTGGATTTTTAATTTCATCAAGCGTTAAACCTACCGAAATTTCAGCCGCCATCTTTGCTATCGGATAACCGGTTGCTTTTGAAGCCAATGCTGACGAACGGCTCACCCGTGGATTGACTTCAATAATGTAATATTGATAACTGTTGGGATCCAAGGCCAATTGAACGTTGCACCCGCCTTCGATTTTCAATGCTGAAATTAGTTTTAAGGAAACATCCCGTAGCATTTGATATTCACGATCCGACAAAGTTTGCACTGGTGCGTACACAATTGAATCGCCGGTGTGAATGCCCACTGGATCAAAGTTTTCCATTGAACAAACCACCATCGTGTTGTCATTGTGATCCCGCATCACTTCAAACTCAATTTCCTTAAATCCAGCAATACTCTGTTCAATTAAGACTTGCGTAATTGGCGACAAGTCTAACCCGTTCTCAGCAATGGCGGTGAGCCCATCCATGTTTTCAGCAATCCCACCGCCTGTTCCACCCAATGTATACGCTGGTCGAATGATAACGGGAAACCCAATTTTTGCAGAAAAGTCTTGAGCTTCTTTGACGGTCGTTACCGTTAACGATTTGGGTACCGGCTCGTTTAATTTTTGCATCAGCTCTTTGAACTGTTCCCGGTCTTCAGCTTGATTGATCGACTTCAAACTGGTTCCCAAAAGTTCAATGTTAAAATCAGCTAACACACCAGCTTCAGCCAGTTGTTTAGCCATGTTCAATCCCGTTTGACCACCCACCGTTGGTAAAATGGCGTCCGGCCGTTCTTTGCGAATAACCCGACTCACAAATTCCAAAGTCAGTGGTTCGATATAAACTTGGTCGGCAATCTCTGGATCCGTCATAATTGTGGCCGGGTTAGAATTGACGAGGACGACTTCGTAACCTTCCGCCTTTAAAGCTAAACAAGCTTGTGAGCCAGAATAATCAAACTCAGCGGCTTGGCTAATGATGATTGGACCAGAACCGATCACTAAAATTTTGTGAATATCTTGACGTTTAGGCATGTGTGCTGATCCTCCTTTGACGTTGAAAACTGTCGATATTATCTAAAAACTCATCGAAAAGATAACTTGCATCGTGGGGACCGGGGGCGGCATCTGGATGAAACTGAACCGAAAAGGCGGGATATTTTTTATGGCGTAAACCTTCAATAGTTTCATCGTTAATTTCTTGATGAGTCACCAACAAATCGGTTTGCTCAACTGAATCGGCGGCGACCGCGTAGCCATGATTTTGCGCCGTAAAGTCAATCCGATTAGTTGCGATTTCTCGAACAGGATGGTTAAACCCGCGATGCCCAAACTTCATCTTGAACGTATCGGCCCCATTAGCTAAGGCAAACAACTGGTGACCTAAGCAAATTCCAAACAAAGGCACCTGTGTTTCAACTGTGCGAATCATTTCCAAGGCATTCGGCACATTTTTCGGATCACCAGGACCATTACTTAGAAAAACCCCATCAGGTTGGTAATTTAGAACTTGTTTAGCGGTGGCAGTGGCTGGCAAGACCGTGACGTTGCATTGACGCTGAGCAAGTTCGCGTAAAATGCTATGTTTCAAACCGAAATCAATCACCACAATTCGTTTGCCAGAATTGGGGTTCGGGTACGCGTTTTGCGTCGTACTTTGTTCAACCAAGGTAGTCAGTGTTGTTTTCAAACCACCGTGAATAAAGTCCTGCGCTTCTTCCACAGTGTTGACAAGTGCCGCTTTCATGGTACCTTGTGCTCTCACAATTTTGGTTAACTCTCTTGTATCGATCCCAGAGATGCCGGGAATTTGATGCTGTTTCAGAAATTTATCCAGGTTCATTTGACTGCGCCAATTACTAACTTTGCGTGCTAACTCATGGACGACCACCCCCGCTGTTCTTGGTGTGACTGATTCATCATCATCAAAATTGATGCCGTAATTTCCGATTAACGGGTATGTAAACATGAGGATCTCACCGTTATAAGACTGATCGGTGATAGATTCTTGATAGCCAGTCATCCCTGTATTAAAAACCAGTTCACCAGTGCAGCTGACTTCGCCACCAAACGCATTTCCTTCGTAAATACCGCCATCTGCTAATACTAAATATCTTTTTTTAGTCATTATTTGGCTTCCTCCGATATGTCACTTTTCCATCCACTACTGTCAAAACTGTGGTTCCGAAAACTTTTTCACCAAGGAAAGGTGAATTATGTCCCTTTGACAAGAAATTTTTAGCCTCAATTATTTTTTCCTGAGTTAAATCAAAGACCGCAATGTCGGCCAAAGACCCAACTTTAAGTTGTCCCGCTTCGTTTAAGTGAAACAGCCGTTTTGGTGCCCCGCTCATCCAATCGATTAATTTATCCAGCGGCCAAAGACCAGTTTTGACAAATTTCGTATATAACAACTCAAAGGCCGTTTCTGATCCGACAATTCCGTTGGGTGATGCCAAAATTCCTTGTTTTTTCTCGGCATCTGTATGTGGGGCGTGATCCGTAGCAATCATATCAATCGTGCCATCCATCAATCCGGCCACACAAGCTAAGCGATCTTCTGGACTTCGCAGCGGCGGATTCATTTTAAACTGCGATTTTTCATCACCAACAATCATGGAATCGTCTAACAAAAGGTGATGTGGGGTCACTTCACAGGTAACGTTCACACCTTGCGCTTTAGCAAGCCGAATCAAATTGATACTTTCCTTAGTGGACACATGACAAACATGATAATGCACACCTGTATTAGCCGCTAAAACCAAATTACGGGCGATTTGCACAGCTTCGCTAACATTATTCACTCCAGGTACGCCCAACCTTTCAGCAGTCATCCCCGCGTTTAGGACACCGCCATTTGTCAAAGCCATATCCTGCGCATGATCACATAATGGCAAATGTAGTTTGGCAAGTTCTCGCATCGCTTCCAGCATTATGTGGGCATTTTCGATTCCAGAGCCATCGTCGCTAAATGCGAATGCCCCGGCCTTTGCCAGTTGACCAAAATTGACTACAAACTGGCCTGCACGATTTTTGGTAACGGGCGCATACTGTTTAATTTTGATTGGGGTTTGCCTGTTAAGTTCTAATTGCCGTTTGAAACGTTCTTCAGTATCTGGAGTTGGATTCAGATTTGCCATCGCTCCAATTGTCGTGAAGCCCCCATGTAAAGCCGCCATCCCACCCGTTTTAACGGTCTCTTTATTGGTAAAACCGGGTTCGCGTAAGTGCACATGAAGGTCAATCAAACCAGGAGAAATAAAATCTTGATGTAACTCAATCACTTCATCTGCTTCGGTTGTCGAGCCGTTAAGTTCTTGAATGTGGTTATTTGCAATCAAAACTGTGAGTGGTTGCAACTTATAATCGATCAACCCAAATCCATTTTTTAATAACAGTGTCATCCCAACTCAGCTCCTACAAAAGTTTTTGGTAGCGCAAGATACTACTTAAAATGGCCATTCGAACAAACACCCCATTTTTCATTTGGGTAAAAATTTTTGAATGGTGGCTTTCAACTAAGTCATCATCAATTTCAACACCCCGATTAACTGGGGCCGGATGTAAAATAATGGCATCAGATTTCATTTTCTGAATGCGGCTTGCGGTAATGCCAAACTTGTCGCGATAGGTGTGCTCGTCAAAATCACTATTTGCGCTTCCTGAAAGCCGTTCATGTTGCACCCTCAAGATGTTAATCACATCCATGTGAGGTAAAAGTTCTTCAAAGTCACCAAACTTGCCATATCTTTCTAGCTTCGCATCAAACCACTTTTCAGGACCGGAAAAGTAAACCTCGGCGCCTAATCGGGAAAGCATTTCTGCATTGGATCTTGCTACTCGAGAATGGAAAATGTCCCCATTGATCAACACTTTTAAACCTTTAACGTGCCCAAATTGCTCCTGAATGGTCATCATATCCAACAAACACTGGGAAGGGTGTTGCCCGGAACCATCGCCGGCATTGGCAATTCCAATTTTCAAGTTAGGATTCTCAACTAAATCTTGATAATACTCATTTTTGGGATGGCGAATCACCGCAATGTTGACGCCAATTTCTTCAATTGTTCGCAAGGTGTCATATAAACTTTCACCCTTATTTACAGAACTCGTTGCGGCGTTGAAGTCCAAGACCTGCATCCCTAGTTTTTTCTCCGCCATTTGAAAACTGGTTTTGGTTCTGGTGGAATCTTCAAAAAATAAATTCATCGCATACGCTGGCTTTAGTAACTGTACCTGTTTACCAGCTTTAAAATCTTGAGCTTCATGAATTAAATCTACGGCCTCATCTGCGGTTAACTGATCGATTGAAACTAAATTTGCTTGTATTTGTTCTGCCATGGTGTTTCTCCCTTTCATTTCACAAAAAAAGCACTTAGTTAATCGTTTTCTGATTAACTAGGTGCGCTAGCTTGTTGCGTGTAGACCCCTTGCGAAAAGTTTTTGCAAAGACTTTACTGCACCGTTTTGTTCTCTCAGGAAACATTTAAATGGTTCAGTGACATTATTTAATTTTAAAAAAGATCCCTTAGCCGTTCAGCCAAGGGATCTTCCTGTTACTTTCATCGGAATCCTTCTTGGTCTCTCGGACTAAGTTAAAGGTCTTTTGTGTTGTGATTACAATAGTCTTAAACTTGGCGGATGTCAACCTGGATTCTGCAAATGTCAGATTGAAACTTTACTTGGCAATGGTTTTATATTTTGTTTCGTTGCGACGTTGGCACAAGAGTGTGGGGCGCTACAGAGATAAATCGCCAAGTCGCATCGATACACTCTTTGCGTCAACCTCTCCACTAGCATAAGTCGGATATTTCTAAAAACATCAAGTAGGCCCTAAACCAAAATGAATGTAACTTGTCCCAGAATTACTGACTAAATGTCGTACCAAAGATATCTGCTTCACATAACTAGGTTGGTTACTATCTCTAAAGACCCTTTACACATAATTGTTCAAATTAAACCGTACTTCATCTAACATTACGCTTTGCTTTTGTTATACTTATTTGTGGAGCAATTAATTGATATCCATGAAATTCACTAGTCCATTTAAATTATGGATAAATTGTTATACTCTCTGGAGGAGTTAAGAATGAAAAAAAGAAATATTAGTTTGGCTTTGCTATTAGCATTAGTCTTTGTAGTGTTGTTTCCTACTAACGCGCAAGCATCAAAATATTTAAGCGGTAACTCTTATGCTAAAGAAGCAAAAACACATGTTATTGCTAAAAAGACCGTTAAAGTTTATAAAGTAAAGACTGGCACTTATGAAGCAAAAAACATCGCCTACAACTATGGCACCATCAAACGAGGTACAGCATTTTATAGATCTGGATATTTAATGAGTACCGGGGGCTATATAGTTAAATCCGGAAAATATTACCATAATAGCCGCACTTTTTTCATTGTTCCCCAAACTAATGCTAACTGGTGCACAAAATATAGCCGTAATTTTTTAATTTGGAACAAGTCAATGAAATTATTTAACACCAAACGAAAAACTAGTAATGCTTGGATTTATTCCAAGCCTGGTGGTAAAAAGCTACATTACCTAAAGAATTATCCCAGAACAATTTGGATTGCAACTAGGCACGAAAAAATTGAAAGTGGCGCAATTTATTACTATGTACACTCCAAACATGGCAGTGCTAAAGGTTGGGTATGGCGCGGAAACGTTAAACGTATCTAGTTCTGCTTTCCACTCTGGTGACTGGCTCTGGTTCGATTCCGGTTGTGGAAATCTAAAAGATTAAATCGTTAAAAGAAAAGAATTACAATTCAACCTTACCCGCAAGAATCAACAAGGAGAACATCATGTTTAAAAATGCTGACCTACTCTTTCTACAAAGTATTCCCGATGAGCTTTCTCAGGCCATTGTAGATAGCACTGTATCTTTAACAAGTGATATTTATGATCACGTTGCGCTGGTTGAAGTAACAACTGACAACCAAATTTTCATTCTCCACACCTTGCCTTCAACTGGCAGCATCCGTGAGCCTTATTCCACTTTTAAAACTCGAAATTGGGCTCACATCGACTTGTTTCGTGCCAATCAAAAAATCAACGCGCCACAAATCATTCAACAAGCCAAACAACTTTTGAATCAACCTTATAATGCCAGCTATATTCCTGGTGAGCAAGGCTACTACTGTGCTGATTTCATATACTATGCCTTTGAAAACAACCAAATTTTCAAACTGATTCCCATGAATTTTTCTGACCAAACGACTGGGGCTGTTTTGACCTATTGGTTAGATTATTATTCCAAACTCGCTTTATCAGTGCCAAACGATCAACCAGGACTAAACCCCAATACCATGCTTCATCAGCAAGTCCTTCATCAAATTAGTCGTCTGAAATAAAAAGAACGTCTTGGAAATAATATTCAGGAAATATAAATGAGGCCCCAACAAAAACAATTTTTGTTGGGGCCTCATTATTTGCTATTTTTCAACTTGCGCTGCAGGTTCGCCAGCCAACAACCATTCCAAACGTTTCTTTTCGTTTGCTTTCCAGGCCGCACTGCGATCAACATCGACTGCTAATGGCTTACCAGCTTTCAATGCTGCCAATTGAGTTTCGTCAGAAGCTTGATTTAAATCATTCTTGTGACTCGTTTTGATGATTGTGCACAGCCGATTGCCATCAGAAGCTGGGCGACCATAATCATTAAACGTACCACAAACTCGAAACGCGGGCAGTTTGGAGACCAACTCTTGTGGCGTAATGTCGCGATCAAAATAATCTTTGACCATTGCCATGATTAACAGATCCATGTTGCGCTCATCAAAGGAAATATTTCGCTGGTCATCAACATTAAATACATCACGATCATACGCAAAATCTGGGGACTGTTTCATGGCATTACTCTTGGCTTCAAGCGCTGGAAAACCACTCTGCAAAATGTAATAACAATTATTATCCATGTCAGTCGCTTCTGTCAGTTGAACCGAGTTTTCTGACGAACGGTTACCGACACTCTCCAAAAATTCGGCGCCAATCGCTGTGATTTTAAACGCATCCTTGAATAATTCTTCCAACCACTCTTTTGCCTGGGTCACATCGGACAAATACTTCGATTTATCTTGCCAATATTGGTCATTTGAATAGTCTTCACCAAGTTTAAATTGCTTATATAGTTTCGACCATGAGTTAATGGTATCGATCGTTGGCACAAGGGTAACTTTAGTATAATTTGATTTTTGAACATTATTATCTAAAAAAGTTCCTGCTGCATAATTGCCATTAAATTTTAAATAATCAGCACGTTTTTTCCCAAATATTTCACTATCAGCCATATAGAATTTCCTTTCTGTTTCAGCAATGTTTATGTTTTCACGTTACCCGAAATTTAAATCGATTACAAGCGACTTATCAATATTTATCAAAAACTCACTTTTTCAAGCACAAATCGCCTAACTTTTGACCAACTGACTACCTTAGAACACTACGTCTATGTTCCCAGTTCAACAAGCTTGAAAGGGTTTACTTTTTCTGTTATTTATAATAGAATTTATGTGTCTAGGAAACAAAATTTGACATAATACAAGGAGAGAAAAATATGATTGCAATCAATTCACCACAGAAACAAGACGATATTACCAAACTTTTAACTGAATCCGATGGCGATTTCAAATACGAATTCGTTAAGAAAACAGGTATGAAGCTTGAATTCAAAGTCACCCCAGATGACTCAGCAGCTGCCGCAAAAGAAGCTAAGAGCTTAATCAAAGGTCAGCCATGGGGCTCAGTTTTATTTTTCCAAGTTCTTGCTGAATAAAATTTCCGTTTATATAAAAGGAAACTAACCACTTTATTCATTAAAAATGGTCAGTTTCTTTTTTTATTCAGTAATAATCTTCAAACCTAAGTCGATAATTTTGAAAAAAGACTGCCAAACTAGCATTAATACGAATAAAAATACTCTTATTTGAGCTTAATTCACTTTCGAAATAACAGAAAAATTTCATTCTGATTTATTTTTTTACTAAGCTACGCAAGAATTCTGCCTGAGCATGGTTAGCTTTCGCCGCCACATTATCCCGCTGATTCAACTGAAAAACATGTTCCCTAGGTTCTTCTTCAGTACCATAAACCCGAAATTCATGGGTAATCCCCCGGTCAATCAAAAATTGATCAAACCGAATTCCTTCATCATGCAAAAAATCATGATTTGCGGTCATAACAAATACAGATGGGAATTTTTCGGTCACAAAGTTTTCCGTATGCAGCTCCCGATCATATTTCTTTAACACTGCCGGCGTGTAATAGGCACTCATCATGCTATTTTCAGGCACCGCCCCAGCGCGTTTAATGAAATAAAAGCCACTATTCAAACAGCTACCCCGAATTTGAAGCTTGCCACTATCTGCTAAGCCTAAGGATTTTCGATAATCTTCATTTGAATACGCCGTTAAATATTGTTCGGCCAGCGTACCGCCTGCACTATCACCAATAATAAATACGTTATTCGTATCCAAATGATAGGCTTCACCGTGTTCAGAAACCCATTTGCCAATTAAAGCTGTATCTCGGAGTGCTCCTGGAAATGGGGTGTTAGGTGCCAAACGATAATTAAAGTTCACTACGCCGAAGCCTGCTCGTGCCCATCCCAAACAATAGTGTTGGTACAGTTCTTTAGATCCGTAGACATTTCCACCACCATGAATATCAATAATAACAGGCACATTTTCCGTAATGCCTTTTGGTGTGTAAACATCCAACAGGTTCTCCACACCGGCGGGACCATAGCTCAGATTGTCGTACCGCGTCACATCAGGAAATTGAGTGGGTAGTCCAGCATCCCTTTTTTGATCATTTGCTCGCCATTCGTCCGTTGTTTGCTTGATTGCATTTAAAATTAATTGAGTTGATTCTGCCATTGTGAGGCTTCCCTTCAAAACTTTAATTTACTTATTGGTACACCTCATTTTAGCACCAAATTGCAGCGCTTTCACGAAACAAAAAAGCTCAACAACTTTTCTGCGTTACTTACCTATCTAGAAAAGTTAAAGAGCTTTAAATCGCCACAGAAAAGCTTATTTAATTTCAGGAGTCCCTTTTTCCACAGCTTCAATGAGGGCATCCATTTTATCAGGCTCTTCCTCACAATCAAAAATAGCACCGTGATAAATACCTCGGATTGGATCATCCACATCCATATACCGAGTACCAAACTTTTTCACGGTATATTTACCGTCCGGCTCCATCAAAAAGATTGCACAACCATCCGCTTCTTTGTACCCATCACGCGTAAATGTCACAGGAAATGTGCATTCTCTAAACTGATATTTAATGCCATCAGTACGTGGATGCGTCCGCATTTTGATTTCAGACAAAAGATTTTCAACAATTCCATCAAAAGTCATAATTTATAAACTCCCTTTTCAGTAACTACTTATCCTTTTAAAGTCTAGCACAGCCATGTGATAATACCTAAATAAATTTCTGGAAACAAAAAAATCTCCAAAAAATTCGTAACAGTCATAGTTTTTACTGTTGAAATTCAGAGATTTTCCTGTGTTTTAAATCTTAGATTAAATTATTTAACAACATAAGCACCCTTCAAGAAAGTGCCACCGTCAGTGGTTGTTGCGGCATCCTTTACCTTAGGATTATGCAAGAATGTTGAAGCTCCCTGATCAATCATGGCTACACCTTGTTGTTTCATCAAGATCTTTTCAGCCTTTACATAATCATCATAACGAGCTTGACTATTAGTTGCATCGGTTGTAATGGCAGCCTTCATATCCTTATCAAAACTCTTATTACTAAATGATCCAAAGTTATAAGGATTTCCAGTTTGTTCAAGCTGCAAAACATCCATCAAATCAAGAAAATCTGGACTCCAACCGGTCAACGCCATGTCAAACCCTTTATGACTCGACATCTTTGTGATTGCTGATTTCTTTGGCAAGGTAGTTTCTTTCACATCCGCACCTTTCAGAGTTTGATTGATTTCACTTTGCATATATTCAGCAACCTGTGAATTGGATCCTTCATCCCAGCACATCAAATTGATCGTCAATTTAGTTTTTCCAAGTTGTTTCATTCCTTTAGCCCAATACTTTTTGGCAAGCTTCTTGTTTTGAGTAACCGAATTGGCAACTGATGCATCAGTTGCAAAATCCTTGCCAGTCTTTGGATTTTCAGTCAATTTAGATGGTACAAAACCTTTAGGGGTAATAGAACCATCGGCAAGAACCTTGCTGGTAACCTGTTTACGATTCAGCACAAGCGAGATTGCTTTTCGAATATTGATATTTTGCATTGCCTTATTCTTAAAGTTGTAAACTGCATAGGACATGGAATTTGCCAGTGTTGAATAAAAATCTTTATTATTCTTTTCTTGAGTGGCTTGCTCACCTGACAAAGAAATGTCATCCAACTTCTTAACTTGATACAAATTCAATGCCGTGCTGGAATTTTGAACAACCTGCATGTTAACCGTGGTCAAATGAACAGATTTTTTATCCCAGTATTTTTTATTTTTCTTCAGTTTCCAAGTTAAATTGCTACCCGTCCACCCTTTTTGAACAAAGGGCCCATTGTAAACTGTGGTTGTACTGGAAGTCCCATAAGATTTACCATACTTTTCGACCGCCTTTTTATCCTGGGGGTAAAAAGCAGGTAGTGCCGTCATCTGTTTCAAATATGGTGCTGGTTTAACTAAAGTAACTTTGAAAGTTGTCTTGTTGATTGCTTTGACACCCAAAGTTTTGGGATTCTTTTTGCCTGCTGTAATTGCATCAGCATTCTTGATTGGCGCAAACAGAAAGGCATTTGGGGCCTTCGTTTTTGGATTAACACTTCTTTGCCAACCATAGACGAAGTTTTGTGCGGTGACGGGATCGCCATTGCTCCACTTCATCCCTTTATGTATTGTAAATGTATACGTCATGCCATCCTTGCTAACCTTTGTTTTGGTGGCCGCTTCAGCAACCAACTTACCGGCTTTATTGGGATGGTAAAGTCCTTCATTTGTATTTTCAATTTGTGTCAGTGAGGTAGAGTCATCCGCGAGGGACGGATCCATCGTTTCCACCTCAGTACTAGCCATCAAATTATAACTTTGTTTAGTCGCATAATCATGGGTTCCTGCACTTGCACTTTTACTCCCGCAGCCTGCCAACATCGTAGCGGCCACCAGAAACAAAGCTGAAACTTTCAATTTTTTATCCATACAATTCGCTCTCTTTTTTCTCAATAAATAAAAAAATGCCCGCTATACTTCTTTACGAAGCACAGCGAGCAACCTAATTATCCTCTTATGACGATACTAAAAAATTATTAGCTAAGGATTGAAGTCGCAGAACCGTGCGCTTTAATTAATAAGCTAATAATGACTAAATTACTTAAAATTGCTTTAACAAAACTGGTCATGTGACTTCACCCCTTTCGACTTGATGATGCTTATTATAGGAGTTGTAAATTAAAAGTAAACATATTTTTTAATTTAGTTTTAATGAAGCAACTCCGACCATGCATGTACGCCTAAACTTTTTTAACATCCGCTCCTGTATAGTAGCTTCCATTAGGACGATTAATCCCAAAACTGACCAAATTTATCCACGAGCAAGGTAAAAAAGTCCCACTCCGTTTGTTTTGGCGAACTGGCTAAAGGTAAAAGCGCTGTTTCGATTAATAAGGCATCTTTCCTGACACTTGGTGAATAACGACCCACATGGTACCAGTAACGATTGTTATGTGTAAATCCTTGCAGTTGATTCACAATCAATAGACCTATCGTGGTCGAGTGAACCGCCAATTTACCTAATAAATAGTAGGCTAACGGATTGTCAGCCACAATTGCTGTAAGGTCCATAAAAGTAATCTTTTTCTCAGCTGGAGCCTTGGCTAGAAATGAATCCTCATAACATTTTTCACCTAACTCAGTATGTTTGGCTTCTAATTCTAAGAGCATTGGGTCAACAATTGCATCCAAACTAACCACTTGTTTTTTTGTGGGTTCTAGCCAGTATTCACACAAAAGTTTGGAATTCCAATTTACAATTTTCCAATCTGGTTTTTGCGTTTCAACTAATTGATCTAGATGAGTTAGTACCCTTTCGTTATTGCCGTTCCACACATCAAAACGAGTGCTAGAATCATCTGTATCATGATTGTCAGCCCCTTGTTTTTCCTGCAGTTCTTCATTAAGTTGCTTTATATTCTCCGTAAACGCAGGATCACTAGTTTGGATATCAAGTTCTACACTGGTTTCAATGGTAACTGCCGCCATAAACTGTTGTTCCAATTCACTTAAATTTTGAGTAGTTACCCATTTCACAATTAAATATAAGCTGACACTTTTTAACACAAAGCTGGCGTCAAAATAGGCATGTCTGTATTTTAAAAATAAATACGCTTGATGCCATTGCGCTTGCGTTAAATTTGGGAAATCGGTTTGAATCAAGCGCATGATTTCTCGACGCCCTCTTAAACTGCCATGATCCGGAATCAAATCAACTTGAAAATCTTTTTTGAAAAAATTTTCAACAACATTGTTCATGGCTATCGTTAAGTCAGGTTTGTTTTCAACTTTTGTCATAAATATGGAGGGATCACCCTTGAACCGTGTTGGTCTTCGTGTCATGAAAAGTTTCCTCATTTCTTTTTGAATGTGTTCATTTACTTTTTTATGTAGCCAACCATCATACCACTTATGTGTGTGCTTAAACACATAATTAGTCATTTCATTCGAAATTTATCTTGCACTTAGCTAAATACGCCAAAATCATATTTTTAATTTAAAATACTCAAAAATCACTAACAGACAATGCTTCACTCCAATTAACGTTGCATTCTGTTTCAAACATCCAATGTTTTATTCAAATTATGCGCACAAAAAAAGTAGCATCCGCAAAGACACTACCATCATTCTTTTAACATAACGTCATTTTATTCTCAATGCCGTTTCTAGCCATTATAGAATTCGTCAACCCTTTGTTCCATTAACCAATCCGGGACATTGGCAATTTGCGCGGCAGTATGGCCGATGATGTTCAACCGGGCATACGGAAATAGTGCCCCAGCGTTGCGTTCCCCAACCTCATTAAGGAGATCCCGATTATAGGTAGTTGCGAAGTCAATATCTCTTTCCAACAAATCATTAGGTAACAACAACTTAGCAGCTATTTTTTCATCAGTCCATTTGTTTAAGGCACCTTGATTTTGCGAGAAGTCGGGCACATATTCAGCGTCACCAAGAATATAGTTTGCCATGCCTTTTGCTGCATACCAAGCTTTATCCTGGATACTGGCATGGCGCGCGGAAACGATGAGCACATCGATATCACTTTTTTTCGTGCGATATAACTTAAAGTCAGTTCGCAGTTCACTACTATAGTCTAATCGAAGCCCCAGCGATGATGCCAAATCTATCAAATTAACAGCCGTAAATCGATTTTCTTGAATATAGTGACCAATATAGTCTGCCATAATCGGAAAGTCACGGATAATTTCCCAATACATATACTTTCCATATTCAGGTTCCAATTTCTGATGATTTGAAGCAGGTTCCTCGTCTTGTTCATTTTCCAGATCATCGTTTTGGATCAATTTATCTTCACTCATCGCAATTATCTCCTTAGATTGATGTGGCTTGGCTTGACAACATCATTATGTTATCACTGTACTGTGCCATAATATGGCAATCTGAGATGAGAAAGAAAAAAAGATTTGATAATTTTTGATTCACACAAATTTATTTTAAAAATATCTGTTTTCTATTGAAAAAGATCAAATTATTTTAGTTATATATCTTCATCGCCAAATTATGTCGTTGGCATTATGTATAATAACCGTGTACTGTAAATAGAGCTTCACTTAGTACCACACATTTGCTGATAACATCAAGAAAGGAGAAAGACATGCCTTGCACAGGCATGAGAAAACTAAAGTAACAAACTTGGTTACATATTAATTTACGAGCTCTATCATAACATTCAAAAAAAACTAAATTAGCGATTG
>NZ_BJWE01000010.1 GCF_007990205.1 Pediococcus parvulus
AGCATTTTATCTAATTTTGCTGCCATGAACATTTTCGTATCAAGCAACAAGATAAGTTTTTGTAGTTTCAACCTTTAGCTTGTAACAGCTACATTAGGCTCTAGTAACTGGAAATTCGGCCAATTGCTCTTTGATCATTTGTTGGTGTAATTCTTCAGCTGTATCGATATCGTTCTTTTTTTCTGTGGATAATGTTTTCTTTTCTATATCAGCCATGTTATTTTCTCCTCGTTTCTATTAATCGTGATAAACGCCTTCCGCCCATTTTTAAGTTTCTTCATCAAAGAAATGAGGGTTATCTTTTTGATCTGGATTTGGTGTCGCGATATGATCAATTTTATCGATTAATTTTTTATTCTCAGGTGATCTTATCGCAACAATCAATGATATTGCTAGACTAGCTGGCGTTTCTAAATCTACTGTTTCAAGAGTTTTAAATGGCGATTCAACCTTGGCAGTCAGTCAAAACACCCGGAAAAATATTTTTGAAGCGGCCGAACAGTTATCCTACGATAAATATAAAACGAAACATAAAACAAACGGGACAATTGCCGTGGTTCTCTCTTACAAAGAATCCGAGGAACTTGATGATGCATATTTTATGTCCGTACGAATTGCAATTGATAATCGCTTAACGGACAGTAATTATCGATTTAAACATTTTTTTCAAGGTGATTATGAATCTAAGAATCTTGAATCCCAATCGTATATTGGTATCATTGCAGTGGGCTTTTTTGGAAAGAAAACCATTCAGGCTTTAAAAAACTTACAAAAACCAATTGTGTTTGTGAGCACTGATACCCTCTTAGATAATTTGGACTGTGTCGTCACCGATTTTACTTCTTCCGTAGCTAGAACAACCAACCACTTATTAGATAAGGGAATTAGTGAAATCGGTATTTTAGTGGCCAAACGTTCCCATCATCATTTGATCACCTATGAAAATGATCCCCAACGGTTCTTAGTAAAGAGTTTCCTAGAATGCGAAGAAGTCTTCAATCCGGATTACTTCTTTTTTGCCGAAGAATACACGGCTAAGTCCGGCTATCAGGCAATGCGAGAAATTATCCATACTTTAGGTTCAAAGTTGCCTAAGGCCTTTTTAATCGGCTCAGATGCGATTGCAATTGGTGCGATGCGGGCTTTATCTGAACAAAAAATTGCAGTTCCAGAGCAAGTATCAATTATTGGCTTTAATGATATTACATCTGCAAAATACGTAAATCCGAGTTTAAGTACGGTTCATATTTCTCGCTACGGCATGGCAAAGGCCGCTTTTGACCTTTTAAATGAACAATTTCAAAAACGTGATATGGTACCCCGTAAAGTGACCATTGGCACTTCACTAATTATCCGTGATAGTAGCGTTTAAAAATAAGTAAGAGTAGGAAAAAGCGCATTAGATTCTGAGCATAGCATGTTCAAAATCTAATGCGCTTTTTTACTCTCGTTTTTGCTAACCCGTTTCAGTTGACGAACCGTTCTTTTTCCTGGAATAATGGCAACAGGATAACCATTTCGTTACAGAACTGCACGCAGATACATTACCCAAGGAGGCATGTGCCCATGTATTCACAGAAACGCAAAGATGTTGTCAAACAGCTTGAAACTTCACGTCATGATGGTTTGACAACTGAATCGGTAGAGGCCAGATTAACTAAATATGGCCCCAACAAAATACAGCAAGAAAAACATGAGTCCGCTTTAAAAGTTTATTTACAGTCTTTAACAGAACCGATCATCATCATTCTTTGGATCGCAATTGGACTGACTTTAATCAGTGCAAGCTATGATTTTTTTGCGAAGAACGATCCTGCCCATGCACTTTCCTCAGTTTATGAAGGCATTGTTATTTTGGTCGTCATTTTAATCAATTCTGGTCTAACTTACTGGCAAAAGTTAAGTGCGAAAAAATCATTAGACGCTTTAAGTTCGGCTTCCCAACATCAAGCAAACGTCTTACGCGACCAAAGCTGGCAAAAAATTGACGCAAGCCAACTTGTCCCCGGCGACATTGTCGATGTTAAGATGGGAGACTTCATCGAAGCTGATCTACGGTGGCTTTCAGTAAATGAACTCCAAGTTAATGAATCGCATTTAACTGGTGAATCTGATGCCGTTGAAAAAGACTCCAAAGTCCTTCCTAAAAATACCGACCTCGCTGACCGAACTAACATGGGCTTTTCTGGATCAACCGTTGTTAACGGCAGTGGTCTGGGTGTCGTAACCGCAACCGGCACCCACACAGAACTCGGAAAAATTGCCGATCTGCTCCAACAAAACAAAACACAAAAAACGCCGATCGAACAAAATATTACTCAGTTGACCAAGCGTTTAATGATTGCCGCAATTGGTGTTGTGGTCATTGCGATCACCTATGATTTAGTAAAAGAATACCTTAATACCGGTACAATTCCTATTACAGCTTTGATGGATAGCGTTTCTGGGGCCATCGCGTTAGCCGTTGCAGCTATCCCAGATTCCATGCCGGTCGTCCTTTCTATTGTTTTAACAATCGGTGCACGGGTACTAGCTCGTAATCGGGGTTTAATAAAGTCTCTTAGTAGTGTTGAAACATTAGGAGCCACAACTTTTATAGCTTCTGATAAAACTGGTACCCTCACCAAAAATGAAATGACAGTTACCCGTTTCTTTGCAAATGGGATTAATTTCGCGGTGGATGGCAACGGCTATGATCCAGTTGGTGAAATCACCTCGATTGAAGATGGTGAAATAGGCCAAGAATCAGATTATATTTCTTTTATCAAAGGTGCCATTTTAGATAATGAATCTCAAATTCAACGTAATGAGAAAGGTCACTACGAACCATTAGGCAACCCAACCGATGTTTCCTTAGTTGTTCTGGGTCATAAAGCTAAAATTTTGCGTGCCAACCTGCTCAGTCAAATCGGCGACCAAGATTATGATATTCTGCGCGTTTTTCCGTTTGAAAGTGAACGTAAAATGATGAGCACAGTCGTTAAAATTGGCAATAACTATAAATTATTTACTAAAGGTGCTCCCGATGTCATTATGCAACACACAACCGACGTCATTTTGGACAGTAAATCTGTTCCAATCAAGGAAGCTCAAGCAACCTTAGAAGAACAGGTTTTAAACTATGCGAATGATGCGCTGCGCACCATTGCCGTGGCCGGTAGAACCTTGACCAAAGAAGAAGCGCTTAATGCCACACAAACGGAACTGGAAGATCAACTCACCTTTCTTGGGATTGCAGGTATTATTGATCCCCCAAGACCAGAAGCTCGAAAATCAATTGCGACCTTGCATAAAGCCTCTGTTGAAGTTGTTATGATTACCGGTGATCATCCAGCAACTGCTCGCGCTATTGCTTATCGTCTTGGCATTATTAAGGACAAACAAGCCCGCGTCATTGAAGGACAAGAAATAGAAAAAATGTCTGATGAGCAACTATTTGAAGTGGTCCCAAACATTCGGGTTTATGCGCGTGTTTCACCAGAACATAAACAACGAATTATTAAAGCTCTGCAAAAACACGATCAAGTTGTCGCTATGACTGGTGACGGAGTGAATGACGCACCTGCCTTACGTGCTGCAGACATTGGCATTGCGATGGGAATCAACGGTACCGAGGTCACTAAAGACTCCGCTGATCTCATTTTACTGGATGATCAATTTACCACAATTGAAAACTCAGTTGCTGCTGGACGGACTATTTTTGCAAACATTAAAAATTTCATGCGTCAGGAACTCACTACTAACGTTGCGGAAGTCCTGTCAATTTTGTTGGGCACGTTTTTCATAACCCATTCAATTGGCCACATTTCCGAATTAACTCCCACCCTAACTGCGATCATGGTGCTGTGGGTAAATATGATTAGTGATTCTCTGCCATCATTTGCACTGGGCTATGATGATTCTGAACATGATGTCATGGCTGTAAAACCACGTAATGTCCATGAATCCCTGTTGGCTAATCACCTGTTATCAAGAGTGATGATTCGCGGCGTGGTAATGGGGTTGTCCGTTTTTATTGCCTTCTATTGGGCCGCTAAATCTGGCATGCAGGTCAATGAAGCACAAACCGTGGCATTCTTAACCCTAGTTTTTGGTCAATTATGGCATGTGTTTGACGCTCGAAGTACCCACACATTATTCCGCCGAAATCCATTCAGTAACCCCTATTTATTGGCCGCTGTATTGTTTGCAGGAATCTCCTCACTGGCAATTACGATGCTTCCATTTTTCAACACATTTATGGGGACCAGTATGCTTAACTGGCAAATCTACATCGCGGTGATTTTCTTACCCGCGATCCCGACCCTAGTGCTGTCTGGTCTAAAAGAACTTTTTAAAATCAAAATATGGTAAAAAAAACGAGGTCAGGCAAAAATTATGTTTTTGCCTGACCTCGTATTTGTATTTAGATAAGTGGTTTCAACCCTGCATCTGTTGCTCGTTTGCGATAAGTATCTAACTCATCTTCACTAGCACGAACAAAATGTTCAGGGGTGATTTCTACCATTTGGCGCTTCTTACCATCAAACTCTGGTGTTGAATCGTAAACAACCTGACGGCGATTACGTTCAAACTCAGGATCTGGCTGAGGAACAGCCGAAACCAAACTCTCCGTGTAAAGATGAAGTGGATTGTTATAGACTTCTTCAGCAGGTCCAATTTCAAGTAATTTACCATAATGCATAACACCAATTCGATCACTGATATATTTAACCATTGATAAATCATGTGCAATGAACAAGTAAGTTAACCCTTTTTGTTCTTGCAATTCCTTCATCAAGTTAACAACCTGAGCCTGAATGGAAACATCCAAAGCAGAGATTGGTTCATCAGCAATGATGAAATCAGGTTGAACCGCTAACGCTCGGGCAATTCCGATCCGTTGACGCTGACCACCAGAAAACTCATTTGGATAACGACTAGAGTGATCCCGGTTCAAACCAACAGTTTCAAGCAAATCTTCTACCTGGTTAGTTCGGTCTTTATCATTTTTAGCTAAATGATGAATATCAATTCCTTCTGCCACAATATCCTTAACCTTCATACGAGGATTTAAGGAAGCATATGGATCTTGGAAAATCATTTGCATTTCACGACGAAAGGCCATCATATCAGATTTACTCTTCAATGAAGCCACATCACGACCATTAAATAAGACCTGACCATCAGTAGGATCCAACAAACGGATAATGGCACGACCAGTAGTGGTTTTACCTGAACCAGATTCACCAACCAACCCGAAAGTTTCACCTTTGTAGATATCAAAGGAAACATCATCAACGGCACGTACTTCATCTTTTTTTCCAACATTAAAGTATTGCTTTAAATGTTTTACTTCTAGAATTTTTTCTCGTGTATCCATGATTAGCCTCCTTTACTCGCCAATTGCGTCATCATCATCGGTTCCAAAAGTTGTATTACCTGTGGAATGAATATGACCTTGGTTGATCGTACCTTCCTGTAATCGCTCCTTGTAAACCTCTTGACGACGTTTAATTTCTACTGGAGGCTCAACATGTGGTGCATCTGGATGCAAGAGCCAAGTTGCTGCATAATGCGTATCCGAAACTTTGAAAAATGGTGGTTCTTTTTCTTCATCAATTTTCATAGCATAAGGATTACGAGCAGCAAATGGGTCACCTGCTGGTGGATCCAACAAATCTGGAGGTGTTCCTGGAATAGATTCCAGTTTTCCTTTGGCAGTATCCAAGGTAGGCATTGAGTTTAGTAGGCCCCATGTATATGGATGTTGGGGATTATAGAAGATTTCATCAACCGTCCCATATTCCACAATTTTTCCAGCATACATAACAGCTACACGATCAGCCATACCGGCAACAACCCCTAAATCATGGGTAATAAAGATAATTGAAGTCGAAATTTTTTCCTGCAATTCCTTCATTAAATCCAAGATTTGAGCCTGAATCGTCACATCCAAAGCAGTAGTAGGTTCATCAGCAATCAGAATTTCTGGGTAACAGACAAGCGCAATCGCAATCACGATTCGCTGACGCATACCACCTGAAAATTGATGCGGATAATCATTAATTCGTTCTTCAGCATTAGTGATCCCAACTAACTTAAGCATTTCAAGAGCTTGTTTGTTAGCTTTTTCACGACTATAGCCTTTATGAATACGTAATGGTTCGGCAATCTGCTTACCGATTCTCATTGTGGGATCCAATGAAGTCATGGGGTCCTGGAAAATTTCCGCAATATCTTTCCCACGAATATCTTCCAATTCTTTTTGGGACATTTTTAAAATGTCTTTCCCACGAAACTTCACAGTACCTTCAACCACTTCAGCATTGTTGGCTAGTAATCCCATAACTGTTTTGGTGGTAACTGTTTTACCAGAACCAGACTCGCCAACGATCGCTAAAGTCTCTCCTTTTTTTAAATGGAAAGAAACGTCACGAATCGCCTTAACCGTACCTGCATAGGTATGGAAGTCAATGGTTAAGTCTTTTACTTCCAGAATATTTTCATCTGCATTTTCCATTGTATCTTCCTCCTATCTACGAGCTGTCCGAGGGTCAAACGCATCACGCAAACCATCGGCGAGAATATTAAACGCAATCATAATAATTGAAAGCATAATCGCGGGGTACCACATTTGATATGGTAAGAACTGGAAGTTCTTTTGACCATCACTAATCAACGTTCCTAGCGAAGCAGTTGGAGCTTGAATACCAATCCCAATATAACTTAGGAAAGCTTCGAAGAAAATAGCTGATGGAATGGTGAACATTGTTTGAATAATAATGACACTTGAAAGGTTGGGCAATAAATGTTTGACCGCAATTTTAAAGGTTGATTCACCTAGCGTTCGTGCCGCTAACACATACTCTTGTGACTTTAACTGTAGCGTTTGTGCACGTGTGAGTCGGGCCATTGTGGTCCACCCATTAAAGGCGATTGCCAAAATAATTGGTAACATACCACCCTTTAAAACAAGCATTAACAAGACCATGATAACAATATTTGGTACAGATGAAATAACTTCAATAATCCGTTGCAGGATAATATCCGTTATCCCACCTTTCCAGGCCGAGACAACCCCGTACCCAACACCCACAATCAAATCAATTAGGGTAGCAAATAAACCGATTAATAATGAAACCAAAGTCCCTCGTAAAATACGTTCTGCAAGAGAACGACCTAAGTAGTCAGTTCCCAAAGTATAATGAATTTTACTTGGCACATTATTTTGTTTGTAGGCATCAACTCGCTTACCGGCAACCATTGTCGTTCCGTTCAAACCGTTAATATTCACACCAGGAATCTTAGGTGGTAAATTAGCGTAGTTTGGATGAGACACATTTGGGTGTGAAGCTGTAATCGGTGAAGTAAAGGCAATTAACCCAATTACAACAAGGATCCATAAACAAACGTAAGAAGCCTTATTTTGACGAAGACGCCGCCAAGCATCCTGAATAAAAGTCCGAGAAGGGGCAACAATTTTTTCATCATCTAGTTCATCTTTTTTGGAAACCGGCTCAAATGCGTCCGGTGCTAAGTTCATTTTTTCTTCCATTTATTTATTCCCCTTTCCCAGTAATTCGGATTCGTGGATCAATAATTCCATAAACCAAATCAGTTAAAAGCAAGATCGCACATAGCAATGCTGAATAGAGCAATGTCACACCCATGATGGTTGGATAATCATTAACCAAGATAGACTTAACAAACTGTTCACCAATACCAGGTACAGAGAAGATGTTTTCAACAACCATGGAACCAGTCATGATAGCAGCTGTCAAAGGACCGATAACTGTAACCAATGGAATTAAACTGTTTCGTAACGCATGGTGCCAAACAATTCCCATTCGACTGAGACCTTTTGCACGAGCAAGTTCAATATAGTCGCTCCCCAAAACATCGACCATTTCTGTTCGAACAAATCGTGAAGTTTCAGCAAATGGTGAAGCCGCAAGGGCTAACGTTGGTAATACCGTGTATGAGAAACCGCCCCAATCGGCAATTGGAAAAAGCTGTAATTTCAGTCCTAAATAGTACTGAAGTAAAATAGCTAACACGAAACTTGGGATTGAAATTCCTAAAATAGAAATGAATGTTGAAGTTCCATCAATCCATGTGTTTTTACGGATAGCACTCAATGAGCCAACCACGATTCCGACAACGACACCAACTACCATTGCTTGACCACCTAACTGCATGGATGGTCCAATTCGGCTTGAGATCAAATAAGATACAGGTTGATCACTAAATTGGAATGATAATCCGAAGTTACCATGAGCAGCATCCACGATGTAACTGACATACTGCTGCCAAACCGGCTTGTTCAAACCGTAATGCTCATAAATCACTTTGATTTGTTGTGGTGTTAGTTTTGCCTGGTTATTCAACGGTGTTCCGGGCATCAGCTTCATTAAGAAGAAGGTGATACTTGCAATCAAAAACAGCGTTAAAGCCAGATAAAAGATTCGTCTTGCTAAATATCTTGCCATTTATATTCCTCCCTATCTTTTCCTATCTCAAACCAACATTGCCTTTATAACAAAGAGGTAAGAGTCAGCAGTTACGCGAACCCTTACCCTTCGTCCAAAATTAACGCTTAATTTTACGCCTTATTTTGTCAGATTCAAATTCTTGTAGTCAAAGTTAACACCGGCACTGTTATAAACAACACCCTTTAACTTAGAACTCCAAAGCTGTGATTGTGCTTGCTGGAAGACTGGTGCAATTCCTTGTTCGTTCATCAAGATCTTTTCTGCCTTAACCATGTCATCCCAACGCTTCTCAGGATTGGTAGAATCAGTAGTGTTTGAGGCCTTGATCAACTTATCATATTGCGCGTTGCTGAAACCACCGTTGTTTTGAGCGTTTCCGGTAACAAACAACTGTAAGAAGGAAATTGGGTCAGAGAAATCAGCACCCCAAGCAGAAAGAACAACATCGAACTTACCATCTGATGAGTTTGTCAAACGGGTCTTAAATGGCACGTTTTGAAGACTAACTTTCACATTTGGTAGTTTTTCAATTTGTGACTGGAGGTATTCAGTGATTTGCTTAGTAGAAGCTGTATCATCACCAAGAAGTGTAAATGACAAACTTGACTTGCCTTCTTCTTTAAGTCCCTCAGCCATTAATTTCTTAGCTTCTGTCAGGTTTTGGTTAACTGCTGATTTGACTTCTGCTTCAGAAGCGAAATCTTCGCCAGTCTTAGGATTACTTGCTAAACCAGTTGAAACAAGACCTTTAGGATTACCAGAACCATCAGCTAAAACTTTGCTAGTCAACTGTTTACGGTTGATTGCCATGGAAATAGCTTTTCGGATCTTAGCATTACGGAATACTTTTTCTTTCTTCATATTGTATTGAAGATAGAACATTGAGGATTGCTTACGCAAAACGTAATCTTTGTTGTTCTTGTATTGGGCAACTTGGTTACCAGTGATGTTTGCAACGTCAAGTTTTTTACTATTGTAAAGATTCAAACCAGTGCTGGCATCTTTTACAACTTGGTAATTGATGGTATCCATCTTGACATCTTTTTTATCCCAGTAATTGTTGTTTTTAACAAGTTTCCAACTCAAGTTAGTTCCTGTCCAACCAGTTTGCTTGTATGGACCATCGTAGACGAGCTTATCAGATGATGTTCCGTACTTAGAACCATACTTTTCAACAACTTTTTGGTCCTGTGGATAGAATGTTGGGAAGCCCATCAACAACTTGAAGTAAGGGATTGGGCGATCTAAGCTAACAACCAACTTGTAGTTGCCATCTGCCTTAATGCCCAATGTCTTATAACTTGCTTTGCCAGCAGCAATCTTGTCGGCATTTTTGATTCCTGAGAATAAGTAAGCATATTCGGAAGCTGTCTTTGGATTGACTGTCCGTTGCCAAGCATAAACGAAATCTTTGGCAGTTACAGGATCGCCATTACTCCACTTAGCGTCTTTACGAATTGTAAAGGTCCAAGTCTTGCCATCCTTTGATTCTTTCGTACCCGTAGCAAGTGCATTGTTGACTTTACTTTTAACACCTAACCGGTAAAGTCCTTCTTGCGTATTTCCTAACTGAGTAAACCCAACAACATCTGTAACCTTCGACTGATCCATAGTAGCAATTTCAGCACTTTCTTCAAAGTTGACTGATTCTTTTGACGAACTACTATTCTTGGATCCACACGCAGCTAGTACGAATGTTGAAGCTAGCGCGACCGCCCCAACCTTCACAGCTGATCTGACATTCATAATTTTTCCAACCCCTTTGTGAAATCTTAACTGACTTCATTGTATGTACTTTCTTAACAAAAGTTGTTCTCATTATATATTAGAAGAAGATTAAATTCAATTGCTTGTTCTAATTATATTAAGAATAACGGACCTTTTTGCCAATAATTGTCCATCATGAAAGCTTGTTATCTTTGAATGTATGCGCTTTTTGTTACATTTTTAAAATTGCTCATTTTCACCTCATGGAATTTCTTATAAAGTTGAAACTTTCGGCAATTTTACCCACACAATTCTTAGAGAGATCACATCTAGGAAAAATTAAGGAGAAGAGCGACTAAAAGCACGCCCTTCCCCTCAGTTTTTTAATTAAGTTGTTAATTTGAACTATTTTGTAAGATTAAGACCCGAGTAATCGAAGTTAATACCAGCACTATTGTAAACTTCACCCTTCAACTTCGTGTTCCACAATTGTGAAGCAGCCTGTTGATAAATTGGTACGATACCTTGTTCTTGCATCAAGATCTTTTCAGCTTTAACCATATCGTCCCAACGCTTTTCTTCGTTGTTGGCATCAGTTGTGCTTGAAGCCTTGATCAACTTATCGTATTCCTTGTTACTCCAACTTCCGTTATTGTTTGAATTTCCAGTAACAAAGAGTTGCAAGAAGGAAATTGGATCAGCGAAGTCAGCACCCCAACCAGTAACTACAGCATCGAATTTACCATTTGTCGAGTTTGTCAAACGAGTCTTGAATGGAATGTTTTGAACAGTAACTTTGACGTTGCTACCCAATTTTTCGATTTGTGATTGTAAGAATTCGTTGGTTGCTTTCCCAGCAGGTGTATCATCAGCCATTAAAGTAAACTTAAGGCTAGACATCCCTTCTTCTTTCAAACCTTCCTTTAATAACTTCTTAGCTTGAGTGAGGTTTTGGGTAACAGCCGATTTAACTTGTGCTTCTTTAGCAAAATCTTGGCCTGTCTTAGGGTTCTCAGCTAATCCAGCTGAAACGTAACCCAAAGGATTTTGTGACCCATCAGCAAGTACTTTAGATGTTAACTGATTACGGTCAATTGACATTGAAACAGCTTGACGAATCTTCTTGTTCTTAAAGTAGCTCCGTTTTTCATTCAATTGTAGGTAGAATGTTGAAGCTTCTTTACGTAACTTGTAAGCCTTGTTGTTCTTGTATTGGGCAACTTGGCTACCAGTAATCGTTGTCACGTCAAGTTTCTTACTATTATATAAGTTCAAAGCAGTTGATGAATCTTTAACTACTTGATAATTAATAGTGTCCATCTTGATGTGCTTCTTGTTCCAGTACTGAGGGTTTTTCACTAACTTCCATTTCAAGTTAGTTCCGGTCCAACCAACAGACTTGTATGGTCCGTTATAAACCAGCTTGTTTGAAGCTGTCCCGTATTTTGAACCATATTTTTCAACAGCTTTTTGGTTTTGTGGGAAGAAGAGTGCAAATCCCATCAATAACTTAAAGTAAGGTACTGGACGATCAAGGGTAACCGTTAATTTGTAATCGCCATCGGCTTTGATCCCCAATGTCTTGTAATTAGCTTTACCTGCTGCAATCTTGTCAGCATTCTTGATGCCAGAGAACAAATAAGCATACTCGGAAGCAGTCTTAGGATTTACAGTACGTTGCCAAGAATAAACGAAATCTTTAGCGGTAACTTTATCCCCATTACTCCATTTAGCATTCTTGCGTAATGTAAATGTGTAAGTCTTTTTATCTTTGGAAACAACTGTCTTTGTTGCTAATGCATTATGAACGGAACTGTTTTTACCTAAACGATAAAGTCCTTCTTCAGTATTGGCTAACTGAGTTAAACCAATTGTGTCGGTTACTTTAGAGGTATCCATAGTAGGGATTTCAGATGCCACCATAAAGTTTACAGATTGTTTCTTTGCACTATCACTTGTTTTAGATCCACAAGCGGCTAATACAAAAGTTGAAGCTAACGCAACCGCGCCAAGCTTAACTGCGGATTTGATTTGCATACACTAACACTCCTTTTCTAATTAACTACTTAACATCATTTTTACTTTCGTTTTCAAAAGTTGTTATCATTGTACATTAAAATAAGATTAAATACAACTAAGAATTTATAATTTTATTTAATTGATTTTTAATTCACAAATAATAGCAACTATTACTGTTCCTGGACCTACTCTACGTCACACTCAATTGCTAATAAAGCGGTTCATATTTTCTTATAAAATTTTTTTCTAGTTGATTAATATCTTATTTTTCTAGTTAAACAGTTTCATAAGTTCAACCGGGTTAGGCAATTCACTCATCTTTGTTTAATCTATATAATACTAATTTACCGGTTATATTTTCGAAAAATCAAAGTTGAAAATTAACAAGATTTTCCACTAAAAAAGGTTATCAAAACCTTTTGCAGTTTCAATAACCTTAAAAATTATTTTTTTATTAACCTATTTTACATAAAGTTTTGAATAGTTAAAGTTATTACCAGCAGTGTTGTAAATTACACCCTTAACTTTGCTGCTCCACAATTGTGACGTTGCTTGTTGATAAATTGGGACAATTGCTTGATCGTTCATCAAGATCTTTTCAGCTTTAACCATATCACTCCAACGTTTTGTAGGATTTGTGGCATCAGTGGTGTTAGAAGCCTTGATCAACTTGTCGTACTCTTTATTGCTCCAGTCGCCGTTGTTTTGAGCGTTGCCTGTTACAAATAATTGTAAGAATGAAATTGGATCAGAGAAATCAGCGCCCCAACCAGTAACAACGGCATCAAACTTACCATTGCTAGAATCTGTTAAACGAGTCTTAAATGGAATGTTTTGAACGGTAACCTTAACATTGCTACCCAATTTTTCGATTTGTGATTGTAAAAATTCATTGGTTGTCTTACCAGCAGCTGTATCATCAGCCATCAAAGTAAACTTAAGACTAGACATACCCTCTTCTTTCAAGCCTTCCTTTAATAACTTCTTAGCTTCAGTCAAGTTCTGCGTAACCGCTGATTTAACTTCGGCCTCTTTGGCAAAGTCTTGACCAGTCTTAGGATTCTTAGCTAAATCAGTTGAAACATAACCTAAAGGATTTTGCGAACCATCTGCCAAAACTTTAGATGTTAACTGATTACGATCAATTGACATTGAAACAGCCTGGCGAATCTTTTTGTTCTTAAAGAACTTGTCTTTCTTTTGGTTCAACTGGAGATAGAATGTGGAAGCTTCCTTACGAAGAACGTAATTCTTGTTGTTCTTATACTGAGCAACTTGGCTACCAGTGATAGTTGTCACATCAAGTTTCTTACTATTGTAAAGGTTTAATGCAGTGGAGGAATCCTTCACAACTTGATAATTGATGGTGTCCATCTTAACGTTCTTCTTATTCCAGTACTGCGGGTTTTTAACAAGTTTCCATTTCAAGTTTGTTCCAGTCCAACCAACTTGTTTGTATGGACCATCATAAACTAACTTGTTAGAAGCAGTTCCGTATTTAGAACCGTACTTTTCAACAACTTTTTGATCTTGTGGGAAGAAAATACAAAAGCCCATTAATAACTTAAAGTATGGAATTGGTCGATCCAAAGTAACCGTCAACTTGTACTTACCATCAGCTTTAATTCCTAAGGTCTTGTAATTAGCCTTTCCTGCTGAAATCTTATCAGCATTCTTAATTCCTGAGAACAAGTATGCATATTCAGAAGCAGTCTTTGGATTAACTGTTCGCTGCCATGAATAAACAAAATCTTGAGCGGTAACTTTGTCGCCATTACTCCACTTTGCATTTTTACGAAGTGTAAATGTCCAAGTTTTACCGTCTTTAGATTCTTTCGTGCTCGTTGCTAAAGCATTATGTACAGAACTGTTTTTACCCAGACGATAAATTCCCTCTTCAGAGTTGGACAATTGTGTCATCCCAACAACATCAGTAACTTTCGATGTATCCATAGTTGGAATTTCAGATGATTCCATAAAGTTTACTGTTGATTTCTTGGCACTACTTGTTTTAGATCCACAGGCAGCTAATACAAAAGTCGAAGCTAACGCAACTGCTCCTAGCTTAACAGCCGATTTTACTTTCATAACCTATTACCCTTTTTATTTATATATATGTACTTCTTCTCAAAAGCCGACCTCGTTATAGGTTAAACGAATATTAAATACAATAGAATTTACTAATTTATTTTTAATAATATTAACGTGTCTCTATTTTTTCTCGTCAAATTGCTGGCAACCCAGTTTTCGTAAAAAAGGGCTCTCTCATTCTTTACACATTATAGAGAAACTTATTAACGGGTAGAATAGGACGTATTCCCTTATAAACCCCGGCAGCTATGCTATACTTGGGGTATTAAAGAATTTGAGGTGTTAGTTATGACCGAAAAAGTTATTATCGCCAGCCTAGAGCTGCCTAATCAAGACTTGGATTATGCCATGCAGGAATTAGCAGCTTTGGTTGAAGCAAACAATATGGAAGCAACCGAAAAAGTCATTCAAAAATTAGACCGTCCCAATCCAGCTACCTATTTTGGTAGTGGGAAAGTCGTTGAACTTCATGAATTAGGTACCAGCATTGATGTACAAACATTGGTCGTAAATGCGGAACTTTCTCCCAGCCAAATTCGTAATTTGGAACAAGAATCTAAGCTTTCTGTAATTGACCGTACTGGTTTAATTTTGGAAATCTTCGCTAACCGTGCAAAATCACGCGAAGCAAAACTCCAAGTAGAAATTGCCAAACTCAATTATCAGATGCCAAGATTACGAACTAGTTCGTCACAAAGGCTTGATCAACAATCAGCGGGTGATGCTGGTGGCGGTTATACCAACCGTGGTGCTGGTGAAACAAAACTCGAAATGAACCGGCGAACCATTCAGCAACGGATTAACAATTTAAATCACGAGTTGAAAGAAATGACAACTTCGTCCGCTGTTCAACGGCAAAAACGAGATCAAACTGGTTTACCCAGCGTCGCTTTAGTTGGTTACACAAATGCTGGTAAGTCCACCACCATGAATGGGTTAGTTCGGATGTATGGTGAAAGTGATGAGAAACAAGTTTTCGAAAAGAATATGCTCTTTGCAACTTTGGATACAAGTGTCCGAAAACTTACTTTTCCAGATCAAAAACAACTTTTACTTAGTGACACAGTTGGATTTGTGAGTCATCTTCCTCATCAATTGATTAAAGCATTCCGTTCCACTTTGGCAGAAGCAGCTCAAGCAGATCTTTTGGTCCAAGTGGTTGACGTTTCTGATCCCCATTTCAGAGAGATGATTCAGACCACGAACGATACTTTGCAAGAAATTGGTGTGACAAAGGCACCAATGATTGTGGCATTCAACAAAGCCGACATGGCGGGCGTAGATTTTCCAACCCTAGAAGGTAATGAAGAAATTACTTATTCTGCAAAGGATAAACGATCGCTAGTGATGTTAACCAACATGATTAAACAAAAAGTCTTTACTGGTTATCGTGAAGCCACCTTTCTAATTCCATTTGATAAAGGACAAGTTGTGGATTATCTTAATCAGCACACTAACGTTTTAAAAACAGACTACAAGGCTGAGGGGACCGAAATTACTGCGGAGTTAAGCAGTGAGGATTACCAACGGTTCCATGATTATTTGGTGGCCGAAGTCGAAGAATAAGTTCTAATACAACTACTGCAGAAAACTGTGGTAGTTGTTTTTTTGAACAAGTAACTAAAGTTTGAATGTATCAAAATCACTTCAATAACTAGTATTAAACGACTTGGTTCAAAAGCAGTAGTTTAATTGCCGTCCTGCGGCTCACTTGGTCTGGAACGGGGTGCGAGTTCTTGCGGCTGATTTTTGCCACAAGAATCGACATCGTATGAAACATTGAAGTTTTCGGCACGAAAACTAACCCTTATGTGTAATAGTGGGCACGATTTGAAGCCAAGAGGAACACTTGTCTTTAAACTCGGCCTTATCCTAAGTAATGAATTACTAAGGATAATTTCCCCCTTGAGACCAATCACCTCCGGATTAAAAACGTTTGCTGCTTTAATAATGCGCAGCAACAAGATAAGTTTTTGTGGTTTCAACCTTTAGACAAATAAAAATCGTTAACTTTGAATTTGGTAAAAATACCGCGAATACCAAACTAAATAGCTAACGATTTTTTATTACTTCGTGACATTGAGGTTCTTATAATCATAGTAAATGCCTGCCGAGTTGTGCACAAGGCCCTTCACATTCTGATTCCACAGTTGTGCTTGCGTACTCTGATAGATCGGGGCTACTCCTTGATCCTGCATCAAAATTTTCTCAGCTTGAATCATATCCTTAAATCGTTTCTCAGGATTAGTGGCATCGGTAGTATCAGCTTTTTCAATTGCCTTATCAAAAGCTACATTCTTCCAGCTCCCATTATTCTGCGCATTATCAGAAGTTAGAATTTGGAGAAATGAAATTGGATCGGAAAAGTCAGCCGCCCAACCTGACAGAGCTAGATCAAACTTCTTGTTGGCTTCATCAGTTAAAAATGACTTGTACGGGATATTCGTCAAAGTGATTTTAACCCCCGGCAATTTTTCCCAGTCAGATTGTAAAAACTCAGATGCTTTTTTACCCACGTCACTATCATTATTCAGTAAGTCTAAAGTTAAAGTCTTTTTGTTTTCTTCCTTCAGACCCTCTGCCATGAGTTTTTTTGCTTTCTGCAGATTATATGAAACACCTGAAGGTACGGAAGCTTCTGCAGCAAAATCTTTTCCGTTGTTGAGGTCAGTCATCAAACCGCTTGAAACAAAACCTGTTGCGGAGACAGAGCCATCAGCAAGCACCTTTCCAGTAAGTTGATCTCGGTCAATCGCCAAAGATAGTGCTTGACGAATTTTCTTATTCTTCAAAACTGTATTTTTGCTTTGGTTAAATTCAATGTATGATGTCTGTGCTAATTTACGACTCACAAAGTTTTTGTTGTTCTTATATTGGGCAACTTGACTTCCAGACAACGTTGTTTCATCCAACTTCTTGCTGTTATACAAATTCAGGCCTGTAGTTGTATCTTTAATTACCTGAAAATTCATTTGCGTGAGTTTGACACTGGTCTTATCCCAGTAATTAGGATTTTTAATCATCTTCCAACTCAAATTACTACCTGTCCACCCTTTTTGTATAAATGGTCCGTCGTAAACCATATCCTTGGAACTTGATCCGTATTTACTACCATACTTTTCAACCACTTTTTGATTTTGTGGGAAGAAACTTGGAAATCCCATCAAGAGTTTAAAATACGGAATCGGTGTATCTAAAGTAACAGTCAATTTGTACTTGCCAGTGGCTTTGATGCCTAGCGTTTTAACTGACGCTTTCTCTGCCGAAATTTTATCGGCGTTATGAATTCCTGAGTACAGGTAAGCAAACTCAGATGCCGTCTTCGGATTTACTGTTCGCTGCCAAGCATACACAAAGTCTTGCGCCGTAACTTTATCACCATTACTCCACTTTGCATCTTTTCTCAGAGTAAATATATATTTTTTTCCATTCTTCGATTCCGTTACCTGTTTCGCAATCCCTGGTAAAATCTTACTTTTGTTTCCTATCCGGTATAGTCCCTCATTAAAATTGGAAATTTGGGTTAAACTCGTGTCATCAATCGCTTTTGACGAATCAAGCGTTGTGATTTCCGTCCCCGTTGACATATTCACAACTTCTGTTTAACTGGCCTTTTTACTTCCACAACCCGCTAATGTGAGTGCGATTAAAACCCCAATTGCCGAAATTTTTAAATTATTTTGTTTTTTCATACGTTTTAACTCCCCTGTTTTTATTAACAGGATTTATTATATACACGTTTTTTGGATATTTCAACTAATATCTGAATATTTATTCATATTTTTATATTAATATGAAAATATACTCATTTCGGCGTACTAATCAGCTTCACGGGCGCATTGTTTTTGTGACCTGCAGTAAGCTTGAACGCAGCGGTCTACCAACTTGTGACTAATTCACATTTAAGTTACAATATTACTTAAATCAAATTTTAAGGAGGTTTTCTTAATGAACAATGAAAAAGACGAAGTAACCCTTAACCGGTCACTCGGCCTTTGGTCCGCACTCGCACTTGTTATCGGAACGATCATTGGTTCTGGCGTGTTTGTCCGCCAGGCCGCCGTTTTGGATGATGCAGGTTCCACCACAAATGCCATGTTAGCTTGGCTTGCAGGTGGTATCATCACCTTGACTGCTGGCCTTACCATTGCTGAGATTGCCTCCCAAATGCCTAAAACTGGTGGTCTTTACTACTATATGGAAAAAATTTACGGGAAGGTTTGGGGATTTCTCTCTGGCTGGATGCAAATCATTATCTATGGTCCGGCCATGATTGCTTCACTAGCGGCTTACCTTGGCATTCTCCTCGTTGATTTCTTTGACATGCCGCAAAACTGGACGGTGCCAATTGCACTAATTGCGGTTGTTCTCGTTGCTGGCCTTAATCTTCTTTCCAACCGATACGGTGCCACTTTTGCCATTGTCACAACAATTTGCAAATTAGTTCCTGTTATTGCACTTATTTGGTTTGGTTTATTCTATGGTAAAGAAGACGCCTTTGCACAAACTTTCTCCAGTGTTCATCAATCAGCTGGAAATTTCGGTGTGGCAATTCTGGCCACACTATTTGCTTTTGATGGCTGGATTTTGGTTGCTAACCTAGGTGATGAAATCAAGAATCCAGAAAAGCGCCTACCTCAAGCCATTACGTTAGGAATTGTATTGGTCCTTGGAATTTACATGTTAGTAAGCTTCGGCGTTTTTCGGAGCATGCCTGCCACTCAAATTCACAAACTAGGAATTGGTGCAATTCCTTATATGGCAGAAAAAGACTTTGGTGCGATTGGCGGAAAAATATTGAGTATTGGGATCATCATTTCCATTGTGGGTTGTATGAACGGCAAAATTATGACGTTTCCGCGAATTATGTATGCCATGGCCCGCGATCATGAGTTACCCTTTGCAAAACAACTTTCATACCTCAACCGAAATACTCAGACACCGATTATCTCTGTTTTGACTACGGTCTCAATTTCGGCCATCATGATTCTCTTTTTCAACGCTGACCGGCTATCTGAATTGTGTATTTTTACC
Organism: Pediococcus parvulus; assembly: GCF_007990205.1. Taxonomy (GTDB): domain Bacteria; phylum Bacillota; class Bacilli; order Lactobacillales; family Lactobacillaceae; genus Pediococcus; species Pediococcus parvulus. The sequence continues at coordinate 19,326 of NZ_BJWE01000010.1, forward strand.
GTTTATTGTTTCTATGTCATGACCTTTGTTGGTGCGTTCCTTCTTCGCAAACGTAACCCAGATTTAAAGCGACCATTTAGCACACCACTATTTCCGTTTACACCAATTGTGGCTATTCTTGGCTCTTTGTTTGTTATTGTCAGCGAAATTCAATCTGACATTGTTGGTGTCCTCTTCTCCTTTGTATTTGTTTTAGTTGGTTTTCCAGTATATTATTACTGTAAGCATCATTATCGAAATCAAGTCTAACACTGGAGGTTCTCACATTGCTCAATAGCTATTCAGCAGATCAAAAACATAAATTTGATTTAACTTACGTTCAAGATTGTAGTGAATCGGAAAAGCAGCAAATAATAGATAAATTTGGTGTTCCCGCACCTCTGCTTGAATATGTGGATGATAAGGACGAACCGGCACGCATCGAAATTGGCACGGAAAATAATTATGTCCTCATGGTTTTCTGGGCACCTATAAAAGGTTCGTCTCATTCTGAGCCAGTTTCTGTAATCTTTTATGATCATAAACTTTTTATTTTTACCAGTTCAGAAATGGAAGTCATCAATGAAACCATTGAATCGTTGTGGCAACAAAGTTATGAAAAGCGGATGGCTTTCCTTTTAGATCTTATTTTACCGATCGTGCGAAAGTATATCGGTCGTGTTTCAAAACTGGAATACCAAGCCGACCAAATTCAAAGTCATTTAAGTGCAAGAAGTAAAATGAAACATCTTGATGATTTAACTTTGATTAATCAAGATGCTGTGTACCTTCGCTCGGCTATCCAGGAAAATGCCAGTTGCTTTGAAGAAATTAAATCAATTCCACAAGGTACGGATGTCCCGTTTGATAAAAAATGTAATCGTAAATTGCATAACGTACAGTTGGAAACTAATCAAGCCGATCGAATGATTGGGCTGATTTCTGAAAGTGTCGAACAATTAAGTGACACCTTTGATCGCTTGATCAATAATAATTTGAACGAAATTATGCGATTCCTGACAATTTGGTCGCTCTTATTGGCCGTTCCCCCTATTGTCAGTGGCTTTTACGGGATGAACATGCATTTACCACTCGCCAATGGTTCATTAGCCTGGTTGGCGTCCTTAGTTCTCACTGGCATTTTGATGCTGGCCTTGCTTATTTATTTGCATAATCATCATTCCGTATAAAATTCGTATTTATTATCAAAAAAATAACCTGCCGGAGATCAAGTTAATCTCTGGTAGGTTATTTATTTTTCATCTAACAGCTGTGTCATTCAGGGGTTGGCTAAACTTATTTCGATAAGCTGTTAGATGTGACTTCAACTTTGGCCCAGTTGGAGTCCTTAGTCGCATTACTCAAACTGAAGTTCTTAACACGGTTATTAACTGCGTAAGATTGAACAACTTCAGTTTCGGGAACGTAAGCAGCTTCTTTATTCATGTAATCTTGCCATTTCTTGAAGGCATTAACACGATAGCTTGTGTTAAAGGCTTTTTGTGAATCGATATCGTTCAAAAGCTTTGTATTTTCTTTTGAAACAAAACGACCCATGTTAAATGGTGCATTTTCACTATACAAGTCCATTGGTGATGGCTCGCTTGAAAGACCCCAAGCAGCTTCGAACATATCAACATCACTTGAGTTGGCTTGAACTTTTTCATAGAAGTTATTCATATCCAAGAGACGGCCGTCAGTCAATTTGACGCGAAGGCCAACCTTCTTCCATTGTTGAATATAGTTCTTAACAATAGCTTGAGTGTTAGAATTCCCCTGCATTTCAGCAAGGTGAATCGTTAACTTCTTACCTTTAGGATCAGTCCGGTAACCATCCTTACCCTTCTTATATCCAGCTTTATTCAAAAGTGCATTGGCTTTCTTAATGTTTAGAGGAAATCCTTTAGCACTCTTATCTTGATACTTAGAGAAAGCAGATGGAATGAGGGTTGTCAATCGACTACCTAAACCATAGCTAAATTTCTTCTCAACAGCATCAATATTCATAGCATAAGCAATAGCTTTACGAAGACTTGGATCAGCCATCTTTGAGTTCTTGTTCATCACATTTTTACCAGTCTTAGCATCATATTTGCCTAAGTTGAAACCAAGGTAATCATAAGATAATGCCTGTTTTCCAGTAAATGTATACCCAGAGGTGTTCTTAACCTTCCCATATGTCGAGGAGCCAAGTCCATAAGTAACATCATACTTATGTGCTTTTAAAGCAGCCGCAATAGAATCAGGTGAAACAACCTGCATATCAATTTCCTTCAACTTAGGAGTACCCTTGTAGTAGTAAGTATTTGGTACCCACTTAACAGATTCACCAGAAACTTCTTTTGCAAGTTTAAATGGTCCGAAGAACAAAGGATGTTTACGAATCTGGTCAGAACTTGCCAATTTCTTAAATGGTACATTCTTGATATAGTGATATGGTTCCGCATTTTCCCAGAAATAACCATTTCCAGAAGTCTTCATTCCAGGTTTCATGACTTTAAAGTGGATAACTACAGTGCGCTTGTTTTTAATCTGAACACCAGAAATATCTTTTGCTTTACCAGCGTGATAAGCAGCAATTCCTTTAATATTTGCAATACTCCCAGTATAATATTGAGAAGCAGTCCCTTTATTAGCTAAAACTTTATAGGCATAAGCCACATCCTGGGCAACTAAAGGCTTGCCATCTGACCATTTAACTTTTGGATTAATCTTAATAGTTGCCGTCTTAGCTTTTGGGTTAAGTTTTAAGTTAGCAGCACCACCATTAACAATCTTAAAGTTTTTATCTGTCGCAAAAAGACTTTCATTCCCATACTGCATCATGTCCGCATCTTCAACATTAGTGGTTAAAGCATTGTCCCAGATTCCTTTAAATGCGGCTGTGTTAACTTCAGCGACCTTCAAAGTACCACCCTTAATTGCTGATTTCTTTGATGAATAGCTAAGTGGCAATGTTGGTTTGCTTGAACTTGTACTTGAGGCTGACTTGCTATTTCCACAAGCTGCCAAAGTGAGTGCTGCCAATACAGCAACTGCACATACGCTCCATTTTTTACTCATACGTATCTCCCCTTTTATGTAATTTTTTACATCATTCCTCTAGTAAAACGAATAACTCTTTTATCTCTTTAATTTGAGCATCCCTTCTCTCAGTGAATTTACAAACCTAACCACGCCGCTGCTGAGCATCGCCTGCCCGTCTTAAGGCTTGACCAATGTAACTGATACTTAGTGTCAAAACTAAAATAATAACAGCCGCCGGTAACCACACCCAAGGCTTACTACCAATGACATCTGGATCCTGCGCGTAACTAATTAAAGTTCCTAAACTAGGTGTACTGTCAGGCAGCCCAAATCCTAAGAAACTTAATCCTGTTTCAATTCCGATATTTCCTGCAAAACTTAGGGTCGTATCAACGATAATAATGGAACTTAAATTAGGTAAGACCTCCCGAAACAAAATTTTAAAATCACTGGTACCTGACGTTCGCGAAGCCGAAACATAATCACGTTTTGATTCAGCTAACGCCTTACTCCGAATTAATCGGGCGGTGCTTAGCCACATAAAGCAAGACATGATGATAATAAATGTCCAAGAATTATATTTTGGGACGATTGTGACTAACACAATGATGATCATGATTTCCGGTAAGATATTGATGAAATCGTAAATTCTCATCATCCCGTTATCCAACCAACCACCATAAAAGCCTGAAATCATACCGTAAATAATTCCAAAAAGTGATGAAATAACTGTAACTGCAAAACCAATCATAATTGAGTTTCGAGCTCCAATAACTAACATTTTCAGGCCATCACGGCCACCCTCATCAGCACCGAGAAGAAAACCATCCTGTCCAGGTTTATCATACTGGGCAAAGATATTAACATTCGTCACTTTTTCAAGATTCAAACTTGCTGCATAGATAAAAATACCTAAAATCAACACAATTGTGAAAACCAGTGAAAACATAGCCACACGATCATGGCGAAATTCTTGCCAAATCACCTTCATCGTTGAGGGAGTTTTGACAGCTTGTGTTTCCTTTGAATTTGTCATATTAGCTCCCTCCTATTTAATCCGAATTCTTGGATCAACAATACTCATAATGATGTCTGACAACAAAGTTCCAAATAATGCCAAGATTCCATAAATCATAACTAAGGCCGTGATCACTGAAAAATCACGATTACTGATTGAGTTTAGGAATAGCTGTCCCATCCCGGGATATACGAAGATCTGTTCAACGAAGACAGAACCGCCTAACAAGCCTGTAATGGAATATCCCATAAATGCAGCAATTGGCAAAAGCGAATTTCTTAGAATATGACGTGAAAACACTTTTCGCTCGGGAACACCCTTTGCTCGAGCCGTTGCAACCATATCTTGATGCTTTTGATCTACAATTTCACTTCTAAGGTATTGAACGGTACTTGTCGTTGATAGTAAGGCTGTCAAAACACCAGGTAAAATCATATGATAAAGTCGACTTAGTGCATTTCCGAAAAATCCATTAGCACTCAGTGAAATGGAACCACCACTTGGAAACCACCCTAACACATAGCCAAACAACCAAAGGCCCAGAACCAAGAAAACAAACAGTGGAATGGCATACGTCACATAGTTAAAAAACATGATTCCCCGATCCAAATTTGTATCTTCGTAACGTCCCGCTAGTAATCCTAGTGGGATGGCAATTAGATAAGTTAGGATAACTGTGAATAATGACAGCCATAAGGTATTAACCGCACGACCACCAATTACGGCCATGACCGGTTCTTTGAATTGATAACTTGTTCCAAAGTCACCATGGAACATATTTACCACCCAATGAACATACTGGGTGTACCAAGGATCATACAGTCCTGCTTGAACCTTCAGCGCATGTAACTGAGAAGCATCGGTTTGCGGTGTGATGGATCCAGTAAACGGATCACCAGGCATGAACTTAGCTAGAATGAATACCAACAAACTCAAAATGACAATTTGCGGAATCATAATTACAACCCGTCGTAAAATCGTTTTCCACATAAGCTCACTCCCCCTTCACTTGATCTTCTGGCAGAGCTACCGAATGTGTTTCTGAAATCTGTTGCAATGGTAAAACTCGTCCGTTCTTGTCATAGTACCTACTTTGTTCCGTATCAAACACCTTTTCAACTTCTTTTCGATGTTTACGATGAACCTCACGTTGGTCCACGTTGATATCCGGAATTGCTGCTAACAAGCGTTTGGTATAAATATGTTGTGGATGATTATAAATATCATCCCGCGTTCCTAACTCAACGAAACGGCCACGATGCATAATCGCCATGCTGTCACACATGTGACGCACAACCCCTAAATCATGGGAAATAAACAAATAGCTAATATTGAATTGCTTTTGAATTTCTTGCATGTAATTCAAAACCTGTGCTTGAACCGAAAGATCCAACGCAGAAACAGGTTCATCAGCAATGACTAACTTAGGATTGGTACTAATTGCTCTGGCGACCCCAATTCGTTGTCGTTGACCACCTGAAAATTCAAATGGATATTTGAAAAGGTCGTCATCTCCCAAACCAACTGTATCTAGTAATTCACGAACACGATGCTTTTCTTCTGTATCACTTAATTTTTCGAAATTTCGCAAAGGTTCTGCAATAATATCGTAAATTCGTTTTTTAGGATTCAAACTTGATAAAGAATCTTGGAAAATCATTTGCACATCGCGATTGTAATGAACGGCTTTTCGTTCTCGTTTAGTCGAAACATCTTTTCCATTAAATAAAATCTGACCGGATGTTATTTTTTCCAAACCGATTATGGAACGACCAATCGTCGTTTTCCCGGATCCCGTTTCGCCGATTAATCCGTACGTTTGCCCCGGTTCAATTTCAAAATTGACACCATCAACCGCATATACATAGTCATGAATACGATTAAAAAAACCGGAACGAATTGGATAATGAACTTTTAAATCTTTAATTTCAACTAAACTCATTAGACGGCCTCCCCATTCTCAAATTTAAAACTTTGATAACAGGTACACAAAACATAGTGACCCTCTTCTGGTTCATGCATTGTTGGCTTTTTTTCATGAGCACTCTCAGGAACCCATGGAATTCTTGGTGCAAAACGACAACCATCATGTGGCATCTTTGTTAATGGTGGTACTGAGCCTTCAATCGCATACAAGCGATCTCCTGGATGATCTGCTTGTGGAATTGATTTCAGTAATGAGCGCGTATATGGATGCAATGGATGATTAAAAATTTGAGAAACACTTCCTCGTTCAACCACCTGGCCCGCATACATGACGACAACTTCATCTGCTGTATCAGCCACAACTCCAAGATCATGGGTAATTAAAATGATACCTGCATGGTTTTGTGTCTGAATCGTTCGAAGTAGATCCAAAATTTGAGCCTGTATCGTCACATCCAAAGCTGTAGTTGGTTCATCAGCAATAATTAATTCAGGTTTGCACGCAATTGCAATCGCAATAATAATCCGTTGACGCATCCCACCAGATAGCTCATGGGGAAATTGACGAGCAACACGTTCTGGATTCTCCAATCCAACTTGGTCTAATAACTCCAACACAATTTTGTGTTTCTTTTCTGCAGAATAATTTGTATGATAATCCAGCACTTCACGCACCTGATCTTCAACACGCATTAAGGGGTTCAACGCAGCTAATGGATCTTGAAAAATCATCCCCATCTCACTACCGCGTAATTTATCGAACTTTGCAGGTGAAGCACCAACTAGTTCTTCATTTTCAAACCCGATATGTCCAGAAATTTTTGTTCTTTTTAAATCATGTAGTCCAATAATACTTTTAGCCAGGGTTGTTTTTCCACAACCTGATTCACCGACAATTGCCAGAATTTCATCTTTATGTATTTTTAATGAAACATCATCGACAGCATCATAATATTCAGTCCCATGTTTGAACGCTGTGTGTAAATGATCGATCGTTAAAAGTTCTTCTCCCATACTTCGCTGACTCCTCCTTCTAGCAATTAATTAGAAAACAATTAATAAAATTAAGATTTGATAATATTATAGTTCTTCTAAATGAAAATTCAACCTTTATTTTGTATTTAACAATCAACTATGCCTTATATAAATTCGCCAAAATCCCGTTAACAATAGGAAATTTCAAATGATTAGATACAACAAAAAGACTCATAATAAATTAATATTATGAGTCTTGTTACAAAAATATGATAATATTTTTAAATTTTTACGCCAAACGTTTCTCCAAATAGTGTGACAAAATCGAAAGGAGATAACAGACCACAAAATACATCACTGCCAAGGCTAAAAACATTGGCAAAATGTAATTACTGTTTTGCCCATAGATAATCTGCGCGTGATACATCAAATCTGGCAAAACGATGATTGTTGCCAATGACGTATCCTTAATCAGCGAAATAAACTGACTTACAATCGTTGGAATCATTTTTTTCTGAGCCTGAGGTAACACAATATGCCACATAGCTTGCCAATAAGTTAATCCATTGGCACGAGCACCCTCCATTTGGCCTGAATCTACAGCGCCAATACCACTTCGAATAATTTCCGCTAACATTGCAGACTCGAAAATACTCATTGCCAAAATGGACGACCAAATTGGATTTAAACGAATGCCAATGTTTGGTAACCCAAAGTAGGTGAAGAAGATGATCAACAGCAGTGGCAAATTTCGGATTAAATCAATGATAAAGCCGACAATGGCAGATAAGTATTTCACCTTAATGTACCGAATCAACCCCAGAATAGCACCTAAAATATAGCTAAACACAATCGAGATGACCGAAACTTCAATTGTAATCCACAGACCCTCTAATAAATAACGGAGGTCAACCCAAGAATACGCATTAATAAAGTTTTGCATTTTTCTTCACCCCCTAATCCAATCGTTTTTCGAGATAGCGCATGTAATAACTTAACGGCATGGTGATGATTAAATACAAAACACCCACCACAAAATACGCGTTTAACGTATCAAAACTTGTAGAAGCAATTGTATTGCCTTGATACATCAAATCAAAACCAGCTACGAAGGCAAGTACAGAAGAATTCTTCACCAGATTAATAAACTGATTACCCAATGGTGGAATGACAATTCTAAATGCTTGTGGTAAAACAATGTAACGCATAGCTTGAGTGAATGTCATCCCGTTTGCGCGAGAGCCTTCCATTTGTCCAGAGTCCACGGATTGAATCCCTGAACGCACCGTTTCTGCAATAAATGCCGAAGTGTAAATGGTTAGCCCAATTGTTCCGGCAGTGAACCCATTTACCTTCACAAAAAACATGGGAATGACCACGTAAAAGAACATGGTAATAACCAATAAAGGAATGTTCCGGAAAACTTCAATATAAATTCTGGCGATCACCCGTAAAGTTTTACTTGGCACCACTTCAAAAATAGCGAAAAACGATCCGATGATCAAACTAAAAAATAGGGCTAAAATACTACACAATAGGGTTTGGCCTAAACCATACAGAAGATCTTGCCAATGATTTGCGATTATACTAATCATTTTTCTGCCTCCTTATAGTCAAATCCAGCGATATTACCAAACCACTTTTTAACAATTTTGTTATACTGCCCGTTTTTACGAAGTTCTTTCAAAGCCACATTAATTTGGTTAACAAAGGATTTTTGCCCCTTATTAACTGCAATTCCATATGGCTCTTTTGTAAAGGCACCACCGACAACTTTATACCCAGGATTTTCAACTGCCATCCCTAGCAATATGCCGTTATCCGTAGTTAATGCCTTCCCTTGCCCAGATTTCAATGCCTGTAAGGCTTGGGCATAATCTTGTAATTCCAGAACCTTAGCTTTAGGCGCTACTTTTTCAAAATTAGCTACAGAATTAGCGCCAGTTACCGCCAGAACTTGGGTACCCGATACATTTAAATCTTTGACACTTTTGATTGAACTTCCCTTTTTGACCAACAATGACTGGCCGGCATTGAAATAGTGATTAGAAAAATCAACCACCTTTTCCCGATCTGGGGTAATGGTCATGGTTGCAATTACGGCATCAATATTACCGTTTTTTAACAGAGGAATTCGAGTTTGACTAGATACCTGAATAAAGCTGGCTTTACCTGAAGGTCCCAAAATTTGTTTGGTAATTGCTTTGGCCATGTCAACATCAAAACCCTTAATTTGAGAATCCTGAACATCCATCAGTCCAAACAATTTGGTATCTGCTTTAACTCCCCAGACAATCGTGTTTGTTTGCTTGGCGCGGCTCAAAACACTTTGGTTAGCAGCTTTTTTCGTCCCACAACTACTAAGTACTAAAACTAGTAAGCACAGTGAGGTGAGCAAGACTAAATAACGTATTAATTTTTTCATGCTTAATGCCCCCTCTAGTGCTTAATAATTTTGCTAAGGAACTGACGGGCACGCTCATTTGTTGGCTGGCCATCAAAGAAACTTTCTTTAGAGTCATCTTCCAAAATCCGACCATCAGCCATAAAAATAACACGGTCTCCCACTTCACGGGCAAATCCCATTTCATGCGTAACCACCAACATGGTCATACTGGAATCGCGAGCAATATCCTTCATAACATTCAAAACATCATCAATCATTTCAGGATCCAGTGCGGACGTTGGCTCATCAAATAAAATACACTTAGGATGCATAGCTAAACTTCTCGCAATCGCAATTCGTTGTGATTGTCCACCAGATAGTTGTGCAGGATAGCTATCCGCTTTATCCGCCAAACCAACCTGATCTAAAAGCTCCATTGCCACTTTTTTATTCTCAGTTTCATTACGTTTCAAGACAATTCGCGGTGCAATCATGATGTTTTCAAGCACCGTCTTATTTTGATAGAGGTTAAAATGCTGGAAAACCATCCCGACATTTTTCCGAATCTTGTTCATATCCGTTTTTCTGTCGGCTAAATCAAAGCCATCAACGATTAATTGCCCACTATTAATAAGTTCCAGACCATTAACTGTTCGAATCAAAGTACTTTTACCTGAACCAGAAGGACCGATTAAAACCACAGTTTCTCCCGCTTCAATCGTTAAATTAATATTATGCAGTGCGTGAAATTTTCCATAGTACTTTTCGACATCGTGAAATTCGATCATTGACATTAGTCTTACCTCTTTTTCTTTCTATGTATTACGTTAGCACTCTGCGGTTGGAATACCAGAAAATTTGTGTTCATCCCCAGATTACATACTGTAATACATACTTCCATTATATCAATTTTAAAGTACAAAAAAGAACCTGTCAAAATTTTGGTCAATTCAACAGATTTCCTTTTTTATTTATCAAACAATAACCAAAATCTAGTACGATCTACGTCTTGTTTGAGTTCCATTATTATCTCGTTTTTGATACGCCATTTGAATTTTTGCAGCATATGGTGACTCCTCGGTCATCAAGGTTGAGCGCCCGGCAAATTTACGTTGACCGCCAATCAAAACGGCCTGTGCCAGATAAAGCTGATACTGTTTTTTCGCATCAAAATAATTAGACAATCCTACACTAGCAACGTGACCGATCCGGTATAAATTCATTTGATTCATACCTGCATAAATATTTGCCTCGCCGTTTTCTTCACGGAGCTCAAAATATGGAAACGGAATTCCTTCGCCAATTGCATAAACTGCTGAATCATTTGAATCCTGCAGATGCGTAATAATTTCATCATCCGAAAGGCCTTCATAATCTGCCATTGCAAAATTATTTTGAATCATTTGTTCAGCCAACTGATTAATATTGTATACTTCGCGTTGCGTCGACTTAATTGTCGCAGGTAAAATTGTGTTTTTTTCAAAGATACCAGTTGATGGCACAATTGCGCGACGACCACGTTCATGTTGATGCAAACGTTGACGTAACTCTTCATTTTCTGAAACTTCACGTGGTTTTCCACCTAATAATTTTTCGATTTTAGGCGAAATATCAAATGGCGGTGCCTTTTTTGTGAAATAAAAAAAGATATTCATGATCAGGAAATATAGAAAAATCAGAAAAATCGCAATAAATCCTAAACCTCGCACCCAACGACCATTTTCGAAGAAACGGAAAGCCAGGTACAACATATAGAAATTACCAACAAATCCGATAATTGTATAAATCCGGTTTTTTAGTTTTAAGTTGACATTAATATACCCTAAATAGTGGTTAATCATATCAATGACTGTAAACAATTTCCATCACTCCTTCCAATTAATCGTCTGTATTATCCTGCGTTGTAGTTGTGGGGGTGCTACTACTTGACGAACTTGCTTTAGTGGTTGAACTAGCAGCACTAGACGACTGGGTAGCCGCTGAACTACTTGCCTTTTTTGCTGTAGACGCACTGCTTGAATAAGTGCTTGAAGCAGAATTTGCGGATGAACTATCCGTCGAACTACTTTGCGTCGCATCAGAGCTTGACGAACTAGACGAACTACTTGGATCAGAAGAGCTACTGGAACTATCCTCGCTGGAACTACTTTCTTTGCTACTATCTGAACTTTCCTTTTTTGAAGAATCTTTATTACTCTTGCTTGATGATGAAGCCTTATTGACTGATTCTGTTTGCGCACTCACAGCTCCACCGTCTGTTGTGCCAGTCACCTTATTTACCACAACATTAGTGGCACTCAGTGCAATCAAAATACTTACAATTGCAAATGGTGTAATAAATGGTGGCGTTCGATATGCCATAGCCTCTTCTCCTCCCCTTTTTAAATGGTTAGTTAAACTTTAACAAATTCACTGTCATTTTAAAGACTAAACATTAAATCCATATTAATTCTTTAAATTTGTAAACAAAGCCTTAAACAGTCCCAATTTTTTTTGCACAATCTGCACATAAGCCGTAAAGTTCGAAGCGATGACCAGAAATTTGGTAACCCGGTAGTTGACGCTCAAAAAAATCTAAAGGACACATTTCAACTTCTTCAACCTTGCCGCAGTTGGTACAGATAAAATGATGATGATGTTGATGCGTCACATCACACTGGTATTTTACCTGAGCGTGTTCACCTTTAATAATTTGTTCCACTAAACCAATCTGTTCGAATTCCTTCAAATTACGATAAACCGTATTATGACTCATCTTCGGATAATTGGATCGCATTTGTTCATCCACTTGGGTCACATCCACATAATGATTTTCATGTTGTGCCATAATTTCAATAAGTGTCTGTCGCTGTTTCGTTATTTTAAAATGGTTTTGTTGTAAAATTTCAATGGCTTGTGCTACTTTTGTATCCATGTTTGTTCCCCTAACTTTAAATAGTAATAATTACTCTTTAGAAAGCTTATCATAATTAGCCCAAACATGACAGATTATTGATTGGCTACCGAATTTGTTAATTCTTGCATAATCACATCAATCTGTTTGCGTGCGTTTTCCCAATGATCATTTAGTATCACATGGGCTTTTCCTTTTAATTCCTGTGGCAATTGCAAATCACGCTGATATTCTTCACTTGCAATTCGTTTTTGCACCATTTCAGTATCATCGCCTCGTTTTTTCAGTCGATTGACCAAATTAGTATGATTGGAAACAGTTAAATACAAAACAACGACTTGCTCACCCAACTGTTGCTCATAAGTCACGGCACCTTTGGTATCGAGAACGATACTGACTAGCGGATTTCGTTGCCAACCAATCTCCAATCCTTCATAAGAAGAACCATAATGATAACCCGAATACACGACGTTTTCAAGATAATGGTTATCAAAAAAACTGCGATCTGTTTCAAAATAATAATCTTTTCCGTTCACTTCGCCCTTACGCGCCGGTCGCGTCGTATGCGTAATGACTTGTGGCACGCGATAATAGGTTTTTAAATAGTCACTAACTGTTGTTTTACCAGTCCCAGTTGCACCAGTAATTACAATGATTTTATTAGTCAATTTTTTCACTCCATAAGTATATGTGTTGTCTTTTATTGTAACATGCTGTAGAATAAAAAAATAAAGTTTGATGTAAGCGATTTCTTGATTTTCTGAAATCTTTTCAACTAAAAAAATAAAACTAAGGAGGGTTATTATTATGACCTTTGAAAAATACAGTAACAATTGGTTCACCATCGCACTCGACACTGAAAAACAAGTTTTTATCGCCAACGATAAGACCAACCCCAATTTTGAAGCAACCGGAATTACCATTGAATCTGCTGTGCAAAACTTGAAAACTATCATGGCTATTCAAGGTAATTTACAAGATGCATAAATCGGCAATAGCTAACGCCAAAATAAAATTAGAACAATAACTTTGGTACCTTCATGAAAGATACCGCGTTATTGTTCTAATTTTTTTACAATAATCCAGAACGATTTAAAATTTTCTTTAATGGATAGTATAGAATCATCACTAACACAAACGTCGTAATTGAATTAACGATGGTGGCTGGCTCACTTGCAATCGCGCCAACAACTGCCGCGTGCCACTGCATACCTTGATACGCCACACCCTCAATCAACGAGTTGCCGAACGAAGTAAAAATCTTCGTTAAGCCGGCCACAAATGCCACAATGACAATATGCCACTTTTTTGTATCATCCCGGCGGAATAACCGAAATACCAGTGTCACTACCACGGCCACAATAACGACCTCGAGGATCGTCAGATAGGCAGTACTGGCATAGCCATGGGTCACATCAAACAATCCTAAACCGATGGCACCAGCCAAAGTTCCGTAACCAAAACCAAGAAACATGATGGCTAATGCGGTTAATGCATTGCCAAAATGTACGAATGGCCTCCCGATTAAGGCCGGAATTGGAATTTGAAAAACAGAAATCCCAATGAAGATAATCGCGGCAAATAACGCCGTCACAACAATTTTTCTTAATTGATTATTATGCATAACTCTAACTCCCCTTATACGTTAATATCTTTGATAAAACTGATGGTATAACAATTCCTATCCGTGAATCTCGTGAAAACTGTTTGATAGTATCTGTTACTGCCGCACTTGTCCATTGGTTCGCCAATTTTAGTGCCATTAAAAAAGTATCACCACTTAAAAGAAACCCAAACACTAAACTTGAAAAAAGGTCCCCGGTCCCAAAAAAGTTTCCGCTGATTTTTGCTGAAGATACATAGGTGAAGCTTTTGTCACTTAAAAATGCTGTGCCAATTTGATTGTTTAGTTCAACGCCAGTAATGCCAACATCGGCTACCCCAGTTTTTTGACTCAATTTTTCTAATATAATCCTTAGGTGTTGTTCATCTATAGTGATGGGAACAGTTTGACCAATTAAAAAGCAGGCTTCAGTCAAATTGGGTAGTAGCACTTGTGCATGTCGGCAAAGTAGCAAATAGTCATCCACCACGCCTTGTGCCATGCCAGAATATAATTTGCCATGATCCGCAAAAGCTGGATCAAGGACCACCAACTTCGAAGCATTTTCCGCCAATAGCAAATGAATCTCTTCATAAACTTGCGTTTCACTTCCGAGATAACCAACTAATATATTCTCAAAGCCTACGTCTGCTTGATGCCAGTGTTTTTGAAATTTAGACAAGTTTTTCGCCACAGACAGCGTTGCAGGTTTACCAAAACCACCGGTGTGTGTTGATAGAATCATAGATGGCAAAATACTTGGCTGGATGCCAAATGCCGTTATCACTGGAATCGCTATGCTTAATGAAACTGATCCTACAGATGATAAATCCTCAATTAATAACGTTTGCTTGATCTTGATCCCCTCCCATCAAAACAATTTTTTACATTATACCATGATTAGTACTCAAGGCCTGTTCACTAACTATTACTTGCAGAAACATCGATCCTCGTTGAGCCTTAGGACAACTCAGAAGAACAGCCAGAAGTTTCTAAGCATAATTCCTGCGGGATTACGATCCCGCCTCCACCCATCCTTCACTCTCTTTTTCCGCTGAGCCTTAGGACAACTCCGCAAATCAGGTTTAGATAGTTAAGCAGGGTTCCCGCGGGATTGCGATCCCGCTTCCACCCTGCTTAACTATCTAAACCTATCGATTTGCTTCGTTCACTTTCTTTTTCTCATTGACTTTTAATCTTTTACTAGATATAGTCTAATAAGTTAACTAAATTTGATCATCTATATCTAGGGAGTGTTGTTTATGTCATTACGAGGACGCCTTTTCCGCAAAGAAAGTCGTGATCGTTACATTGAACGCGACAATCGTTTTGAAAAAACCATTTCCGGTGGCGATTTAATCGCCCTCGGAATCGGTGCCGTCATTGGTACCGGAATCTTTATCCTGCCCGGAACCGTCGCCGCAACCAAAGCTGGTCCTGCCATTATTCTTTCTTTCGTGGTTGCTGCCATCGTCTGTTCCGTCGCTGCCATGTGCTACGCTGAATTTTCTTCCGCCCTTCCCGTTGCCGGTAGTGCTTACTCCTACGGTAACGTCATCTTCGGAGAATTAATTGGTTGGATTCTTGGTTGGGCCTTAATCTTGGAATATGTCCTGGCCGTTGCAGCTGTATCCACAGGCTGGTCTGCCTACTTTAGTTCCTTCATTTCAGGATTCGGTATTCACATTCCTCAGGCTTTATCTGGTCCATTTGATCCTGCTCATGGAACTTACATCAACATTGTGGCCGTTATTATCGTATGTTTGATTGCCTTTTTCTTATCTAAAGGATTAAAATCTTCCATTCGAATCAATAACATCATGGTTGTTGTGAAAATTGCCATTATTGTGCTTTTCCTTATTGTAGGTGCTTTTTACGTCAAACCAACAAACTGGCATCCTTTCCTACCTTTTGGTGTAAAGGGAATGTTCCAGGGTGCTTCAACTGTGTTCTTTGCCTATCTTGGTTTTGATGCTGTTTCCTCTTCTGCGGCAGAAGTTAAGAATCCCGATCGTAACATGCCATTTGGTATCATCGGTACTTTAATTATTGCCACTATTTTGTACATCGGCGTTTCTATTGTTTTGACAGGAATGATTCCTTTCACAAAATTAAACGTTGCTGATCCAGTTGCCTTTGCTTTACAGTCAGTTAATCAGAACTGGATGGCCGGTTTACTTTCACTAGGTGCCCTTGCAGGGATGACTACCATGATGGTCACCATGATTTACAGTAGCTCACGATTAGTGTACTCAACTGGACGTGATGGCCTTCTACCAAAAACACTTGGCGAAGTTAGTGCAAAAAATCACTCACCACTGCATGCCATGACGATTGTTACGATTGTAATTGCCATTCTGGGTGGTTTAGTTCCCTTAGATCAATTAACCAACCTAGTTAATATCGGAACTTTAATCGCCTTTACCGTTGTTTCATTTGGAATCATTCCACTACGAAAACGTAAGGATATTCCTAACCATGGATTTAAAGTTCCCTTTTATCCAGTGTTACCTATTATTTCTGGACTATTATGTATCTTTCTAATGACAACCCTTTCCGCTGAAACTTGGATTGCATCCCTTGTCTGGTTTGCATTTGGTTTATTAATTTACTTTACCTATGGTATTCATCATAGTCAATTAGCACAAAAAGATGACTCTCAATAATTATAGACACAAAAGGTTTGGAAATAATTTTCCAGCCTTATTTTTTAACTTTATTCTTGAAAACTGAGAAAGAAGGTAATCTTCATGGCTGAAATCATAATTACATTGTTTCAACCGAGCATGCTAGAAAGCTGGCTACGTTGTCGGGCGTTAGCATATATGAGAAGTGCATTTAACGATGAAATCACTGGTGAAAAAGAAGCCGCTCCAGATAACAAATCTTTGTCATTAGTTGCACTAATAAACGGAAAGGTAATTGGAATTGCCGATATTATTTTATTAAAGGATAGTTTAAAACGAACAAAGGAATACAATCTACAACCACATACCCCATTAGCAACCCTAGACACAATGGCGGTTCACCCAGATTATCAAGGACAAGGTATCGCAAAACGGTTACTGAGGGAGGCACAAAAACAACTAAAGTCTTATGGTGGAAAATTAATCATCTACACGTTAAGCGATAAGTCAGCCAATAGATTGTATCAATCAGTTGGCGCAAAACTATGCTTTGGCGGATATATTGTTTACGGCTCAAGTCCCAAAAACTTAGTACCAACTTTTTCTCGAACTCAAATCAAAAAACAGTGCGAAGTAGCCCTTTTTTCAAAATTTAATCAAGAAATACCTTACGCCAAAAACGGAGACGAAAATTACTACGTAGGACAAAAGAAAAATATTGCACTTCTTCAAAACGTAACTAAAGTGGTTCAAGAACATATTTACCTACTAGATTTAAATTAGTTTTCAGACATGTCACCAGTTCACTTATATTGGCGTATAATTGGTGCCATACAACTTTTCGGAGGTTTTTTATATTATGAAAAATAATCAATTCGCTATTGAAACAGTGGATCCCGCAACCGAACTCAAAGAATTACGAGCTATTCACTTTATCGATGATTCTGTTGATAAGTTAGAGAGCCCAATCGCAGTTTGGAAAGTTCTCTTACACAAAACTATTTTAGAAGCCAAAAGTGAAACGGTTTTTAAACAAAAATTAGATAATTATTTAGCTACTCCCACCACAACACTGGGAGATTTTTTGGAAAACACCCAACCAATCACTAATGAAGTCTTTTACTGTGTTGCTTTGCAGCTTTTGCAGTTCGATGTTGACACTGATTTTGAGCTTGACGAACCTTTGCAGGCTATGAAACGGATTCAACTACCGACTGTTTCTGACTTGATCCAGTCCAAAGCCGACCTGTTACACGCGTGGTATTTGCTTTTATGTACGCACACAAAAAATGGTCAAACTTATTTAGATAAATTAACGCAAGATGGCTATTTTGTGCCATTTTATGAGCAAGCCACAGAACCCCTCTTCTTTAACGGCAAGGCACAGGCTGTATTTGATCCCCATCAGTTAATTCGCGATGTTGTTTATGTGGAAGCCCCTTTGGATACCGATGAAGATGGCAAACGAGATTTACTCAAGGTAGAAATTCTTCGACCTCGTCAAACTGAACAGGGCTTTAAGGCACCTGTTTTATACACCGCTAGTCCTTATAATCAAGGAATCAACGATGAAGCCGGTAGCGCAATGATGCACAACGTGGATGTGCCGCTGGAGGAAAAAGAACCAAATGAGCTGACCTATGAAGATATTCACTATCAAGACGAACCAAAGCCCTTGCCAGCGAAACGTCAAATTGCAGGCGAACAAAAGGAAGCTGACGAGACCTTTGCGATGGAAGCTCCTTATACTTTAAACGACTACTTTCTCACACGTGGTTTCGCAGTTGTTTATGCCGCTGGAATTGGAACTAAAGACTCAGACGGGATTCGCGATACCGGAGCCGTCTCTGAAACTGTTTCGACAATTGCCGTTATCGAATGGCTAGCTGGCAATCGCACGGCTTTCACCAATAGAACCGATAATATTGCGATTAAAGCTTGGTGGTCGAATGGCAAAATTGCAATGACCGGTCGTTCTTACCTTGGTACCTTGGCCACTGCCGCTGCTACGACCGGAGTAGCTGGATTGAAAACTGCAATTTCTGAAGCCGCAATTTCAAGTTGGTACGATTACTACCGAGATGGCGGTTTAGTCGCTGCCCCAAATACCTTCCAAGGTGAAGATATGGATGTACTCGCAACTGAAGTCTTTAGTCGCATGCAAAAACCTGGTGACTATCTTAAGATCAAAGCCTTTTTTGATCAAGTTTTAGCCGCCATGACGAAAGATCAGGATCGCACGACTGGTAATTACAGTCACTACTGGGATACACGGAACTATCTGAACAACGTTAAAAACATCAAAGCTGACATAGTGATGGTCCACGGTTTAAATGACTGGAACGTCAAGCCTCGTAATGTGGGCAATCTTTGGAACGCACTTCGTGATGTACCTGTTGCTAAGAAATTAATCTTGCATCAGGGCCAACACATTTACATTAATGCCTTTCGTTCACTGGATTTCACTGATATGATGAATCTTTGGTTTAGTCATGAACTGTTTGGAATTGAAAATCATGCCAAAGAGTTACTTCCAGACGTTTTAATTCAAGATAACGTTGAACCAGAAACTTGGAACACGTATGAAGACTGGCAATCACCAAAGGATAACCACCAAATCTTCAATTTTGAAGCCAAAGAATTAGTTCCTGAAACAGTGCCAGTCCGAACCGCTGCCGCTTCATTCAGTGATCACCTAGATCCTGATACGTTTGACTTCTATAAGAAGCATCTTGATGTTTGGGAACGCGATTTATTAACCACCAACCACGATACAACTGGTGAGAACCGTTTGCGTGATAATCGCTTAATTTTCAAAACTAGTCAATATGATCAAGATACTTATATTGACGGTCGTGTTCAATTACAAATTCGGGTGGCAGTTAACGAACCATTTGGCATGTTGAGCTTCCAGTTGGTTGATTTTGGGGATGCCAAACGACTAACTGTCAATCCAACCATTTTGGCTTCTAAAACTTTAAGTGGTACTTATGATTGGCGACGTGATAATCTTCGCGAGTTCACTTTGCAAAAAGAAGCCACACCTTGGAAGATGATTACGAATGGACATATTAATTTACAAAACCGCAAAAATAACTATAAAGTTGACGAACTGAAGGCCAATGATTTTTACGACTTGACGGTTGAATTGCAGCCTACTTTCTATCACTTGTTGGCAGGCCATCAACTTGGTTTAGTTGTGTATGCCACTGATTTTGGTACCACAGTTCGTGGTAACCAAGAACTGCAGTACTCGTTACAAATTAACAAGTGCAAAATGAGTTTACCAATTAAATAGTTGACAGTTTGCGTTTTGAATCGTTTAGTTATCGTAGCTAAACGGGTTTCAGAACCTAAAAACAGGCTGGAGGATTTTCCTTCAGCCTGTTTTCTTGTCCTTATTCATTTATTGGCCGCACGTGAATGATCTCGCCACTGGTAATTTTCAATTTCTGATTGTCCGTTTTCAATAGCAACGCACCGTCATCATCAATATCTGAAACGACACCTGTCACTGTGTTATTTTGAAACTGTACGCGAACATGATGTCCAATTACGGAAGACTTTTTTCGATATTGGGTCATGAAATCACCAGTTTGATAGGTTTCTAAATGGTTAAAAAAGTTAGTAATAAAGTCATTTACAAAAGCCGTTTGATCCTTGGCATCTGGCCGATTGCTGAGTGAAATAGCAACTTTTTGAAGCTCATCCGGAAAATTAGTTGTGCTTAAATTTACGCCAATTCCAATGACAACTCCTATAATTTGGTTAGTTACTGGATTTGTGATCGCTTCGGCAAGAATTCCACCCACTTTTCGATTTGCCAAAATCAAATCATTAACCCATTTAATTTGTAACCGGACCGAGAAATGTTTTTCAATGGCTTCCACACTAGCCACGGCAGTCATTGTAGTCAACAGCCCTGGGTTAAAGTTTTCAGCCGCGATTGGGATTAAAAAACTCACATACAGACCGCTATCTTTTGGTGAATAAAAATCGCGATTTAAACGCCCATAGCCACCGGTTTGATGATTCGCAATAAATACCTGCGGCTGCGTGATTCTGCCTGTTTGTTGACCCACACGTTTTGCTTCAGCATTGGTGGAATCAATCTGATCAAACGTATGCAATTGGATGGCTAACCCAGCTTGAATTAAGTTTTGTTCAACCATTTTTGAATCGAATTTGATAGCAACCGTCCCCTGTCTGCAATTTTGAGTTAATTCTACCAATTGATTGCCATTAGAACAAGAACTTAGGCAATCGAAAAACAAGGCAAAATATTTTTCCACCTTGCCGGGTTCCCATTATTTTTGTTATACTGCACCATATTAATCCTCAAAGAAAGAAGGCATCTTCATGAATTATGGTTTAATCGCACTTATTTTCGTTTTGAGTTTTGCATACATCACAATGAATACTATCCGCACACTATTGGAAATGAAGGGATATAAATTCTGGGCGTCCCTGCTATCAATTGCCGAAATTGTGACCTACGTTGTGGGTTTAAGCTTAGTATTAAGCAAACTCAACAATGTATTGAATATTGCTGCTTATGCCCTTGGTTACGCGGCCGGTATTTACTTTGGCACCTGGCTAGAAGATAAATTGCGCTTAGGGTTGTTGGACGTTAATGTGATTCTACCAAAAACTGATGAAAGTAAGCAATTTGCAGAAACCATTCGTGCTGAAGGCTATGGCGTCACCGTTAAAAATGCCCAGGGTCGTGAAGGAGCTCGCCTTGAGTTTGAAATTTTAACTCCCCGAAAACGGGAACAACATCTTTACAGTTTTATTGAGGATAATAATCCCGACGCGTTTATTATTTCCTACGAACCAAAATTCATCAAAGGTGGATTTTGGCGAAAAACAATGCGAAAACGGGCCCAAAATCGGAACCGAAATATTGAGTAGTTGCGGTTCTTTTGCTAGAATAAGGGTTAACTAAAACGAAATAGGGTGATCTGGTGAAACAAGGAACAAAAATTATCACATTGGATAACGGTTATCATTTGTGGACACATACAGACGGTGAAGATAGCAAAATTCATTTGCTAGCCTTACATGGTGGCCCCGGTGGCAATCATGAATACTGGGAAAACTTTCATGATGAACTCCAGAAACAAGGGTTAAATGTTCAGGTACACTATTATGACCAATTAGGGTCATGGTATTCTGATCAACCTGATTATTCAGATCCTAAAATAGCTGATAAGTATTTGACTTATGACTATTTCTTGAGTGAAGTTGAAGAAGTTCGTCAAAAACTCGGCATTGATCATTTTTATTTAATTGGTCAATCCTGGGGTGGCGCTTTAACCATGCTCTATGCGTTGAAATACGGCAGTCATTTGAAGGGTGCCATTATTTCCAGCATGGTTGATAATATTGATGAATATCTCGAACATCAAGATGCCATTCGTGACGAGGCACTCTCACCTAAAGACGCTCAGTTCATGCGCGATTGTGAAAAGAATGGCGACTGGCATAATGCCCGTTACCAAGAACTTGTTGAAGTTTTAAATAAGGGCTATGTGGATCGCAAACAGCCACCAGCAATTTCACATTTGGTGGATACAATGGCTGTTCCAGTTTACAACGCTTTCCAAGGTGACAATGAATTTGTTGTGACTGGAAAACTTAAAGAATGGGATATCCGCGATCAAATCCACAAGATCAAAGTGCCAACTTTGTTAACTTTTGGTGAACATGAAACCATGCCATTGAAATCTGCACAACGGATGGCACAAGCAATTCCTAATTCTCGTTTAGTCACAACACCAAACGGTGGCCATCATCACATGATTGATAACGCACCTGTTTACTTCAAACACCTTGCTGATTATCTTCGTGATGTTGAAAGTGGCAAATTCTAAATATCAAATTAAAAATCTGGAATTAAGTTACATTCGGAAATGACTCGGATGATAATCTTAATTTCAGATTTTTTGTGTTTTTAATAGTATTCCCCAATTTAGTTGAAAATTGTAGACAAAAGTGTGCTAAGCTTTTAACAGCTTACAATTCAAGCAAAGTGACGGTCTCACCTTATGTGGACAAAATTAAAACAAGAGTTTATCTATGCCCTATGTTTTCTGTTTGCCATTTTTGGGTTATCTTTATGCCAGGATAATTTTCAAAATGTGCATCCTGTTGGCACAAAAACGATTGATCAAATTACAGTCGTTCAAAACAGGTACGGAAAGATAACCGGTTATCAAGGAGAAACAAGCGATGATAAGCATATTATACTAACTAAGAATGACTACCAAGCCTGGGCTAAGTCCGAAAATCTGGCCATTACAAGAACAATTTATCACCGCTATGATGATCGTTTAGCAGTCAAATCTTTAAAAGTTGATTGGCGATCTTTACCCCTCTTTCTTGGTGGTTCGCTCTTAGTTACCATAAGTTATTTAATTCGTCTTATTTAAAAGGAATTACCCATTTCAAATTGGGAAATCCAACTGTGCTATATAACTTGGTACATCTAGATCTTTTAATCACAGTACTTTTAGTATTGATAGGTTTAACCCAATGGAGCTACACTAACTATTTTGAGCCCTTAGCCTTTGACTTTTTTCAATCGTCAACTTATACCATTCCAACTAAGGCTAAAATCGTGAAAAAAAAGCAAACTAACATTAAAACCAGAACCCGTTATGGACAAGCTTCTTACACTACAAACAATCTTACCCTGAAATTTCAAAACGATTTGGGAATTGATCAAAGAGTTATCCGGGATGTGCCCACCTACTTTTATAATCAGCAAAAAGTAGGGAATTCAATGACAGTTCTCCCTTATGCAAACAATTCCGGTGGGATCAAAATTTCTTCGGTTTTGGTTACTTTGCCAAATGTGCTGCAATTTTTACTTATTGCTTTTGATCTCATTTTGATTTGGTATCTCCCAAACTTCTTTGTCAATTTATGGCATACGTCTAAACTAACGGTTAACCAGTCTCCGCCAAAAAAGTCTAAACATCCCGTATTTAGTGGATTGCTCATCTTATTGCTCGTTGTTTGTGCTATTGGCCAAGGTTTCATACAGACACGGCTTACAGTATCAGAATCGACCCCTAATTCGATTATCCAGACCCACCTAACCAAATCTCAAAATGAACTAAAAAGCGGAACAGAGAAAAATTTCTCTGTTCCGTTTTACGTTTCTGGTCCTTATTTATCAATCCGTAATTTCTCAACATTTAATTCTTTATCAATCCAGTTGGTATAAAAACCGTCCTCATGACTGACAACGATCAAATTACCCTTGAATTTTTGTAAGGCTTCACTCAAAGCAGCTTTCGTTTCGTCATCCAAATGGTTCGTCGGTTCATCCATCACTAAAAAGTTAGACTCAACTAATTCCAACAAACAAAGCTTAACCTTTGTTTGCTCACCACCACTTAAAATGTGCATTGGCTTTTGGGTATCAGCCGCATTGATTCCGCATTTTGCAAGTTTGGTTCGAATAGTTTTGGGTAACATTGTGGGATACTTTTCTTGAATTGTTTCCAAAGGATTCAATTCAGGGTTATCCCAGATTAACTCTTGGCTGAAATAATTCACTTTAGAAGATGGAGAAAAGACTGTTGTGCCACTTAAAGCCGGAATTCTTCCTAAAATTGATTTAATTAAGGTTGATTTACCAGCTCCATTAAATCCAGAAAAGGCAATCTTTTCGCCGGCCGTCAAGCTAAAGGTAACTGGTTCAAGTAATTGACGTTTTCCATAACCCACAGCCAACTTTTTAACAGCGACGGCATTTTGTGAACCTGTTTCCAGATAGGGAAAATCAAAGTGTGAACGCAAATTCTCACTTGGTGGATCAATCCGATCTAGATGTGACAACATCTTTTCTCGAGACTTCGCCATTGTCGAATGAGAACCGGCCTTGTTCTTTCGAATAAATTTTTCAGCTTTTTCAATCACAACCTGTTGCTTCTCGAAAGCCTTCAATTGGGCCTCTTTTCGGGCATCCTTTTGTTTCATTGCGGCTTTGAAATTACCACGATATTTCGTGATTTTTCCAAACGCTACGTCACAAATACAGTTCGTAATTTCAGTCAAAAAGTCGTAATCATGGGAAATAACAATAAAGGCTCCCGTAAAGTTGGTTAAATAATTTTCTAGCCAGTCAATATGTGCAGTATCCAAGTAGTTGGTCGGTTCATCCAAAAGTAACACATCAGGATTCTGCAAAAGGAGTTTCGCCAAGATAATCTTTGACCGCTGTCCGCCACTCATTTCACTGACAATGTGATCACGACCAATATCGTCCAAACCCAGACCTGTCATGACACGAGCAATTTCCGTATCAATATCATAAAAGTTATTGGCTTCCAAGGTTTCTTGAATTCGGCCAGCTTTTTCTAATAGGTCATCATCTAAATTTTCAGCATAATCCGCATAGCACTTGTCCATTTTATCTTTCAAGGCAAATAAATGGGCATACGCCGTAGTCAAAAATTGATAAAGGGTATCGCCATCTGGAATATCCGCATACTGATCCAAATAACCATAAGTGACCTTATTTTGCCACTTCACACTGCCTTCATCAGGTAAAATTGTACCTGTTAAAATTTTAATTAAGGTACTTTTCCCTGCCCCGTTTTGACCAACAATCCCCATATGATCTTGTTTGTTCAGTTCAAAACCGGCATCGTCATATAATTTTTTATCCGCAAATCCATGGGATAAGTTTGCTACTGATAATATACTCATAATTCTCACTTTCTATCCGTTCCTAAAACAACTAATAACAACCGTATCACAAAGGTCTAAACACCGTCAACTAAGGCAATTCACCAGCCAATCACACTTTTTAAAAAGATAGTGCTTACAATTTCATCAGGGATAGCTTTTAACTGGTGCTCAAATTATTTTCAAATATAGATTATGCTATACTATTGTTATTAAATTAATCATACCTTAGTAAGGAAGTTTTCTATCATGAACGTTCGTGAAATTGATCACCTTGTTTTAACAGTTACTGACATCGAAAAAAGTCTGCGTTTCTATCATGAAGTTTTCGACATGCCAATCTTAACGTTTGATGCCGATCGAAAAGCCGTTCTTTGTGGCAAACAAAAAATTAACTTTCAGCTTGTCGACGAACCACATGAACCCGTTGCTGATAAACCAACACCGGGTTCTGCTGACCTTTGCATTGTGGTTAAAGACAAACTTCCCGAAGTGATTAACCATCTCGAGAGTTATTATGTCGACATTATTGAAGGACCAGTTCAAAAAACTGGCGCTCACGGCAAACTCACTTCCGTCTATGTCCGTGACCCAGACGCCAATTTAATCGAAATTAGTAACTACTAGTTTCACTTAAAAAAGCTTTTGGCAAAGTTAGCTAATTCTAACCAGCCAAAAGCTTTTTTCTATTTTCGTACTTGTCCGTTTCCACGAATCACATATTTAGTTGACGTGATTTCATTAAGGCCCATTGGTCCACGGGCATGCAATTTTTGAGTACTAATGCCGATTTCAGCACCAAATCCAAATTCATAGCCATCCGTAAACCGGGTCGATGCATTCACATAGACAACCGCTGCATCAATTTCTTTGGTAAATTGCTCGCTGTGTGCATAGTTGTTTGTAATAATGGCTTCACTATGCTTGGTATTATAACGATTTATATGGTCGATTGCCTGATCCAAATCATCAACCACTTTTATAGCCATAATATAATCGTTGTATTCTGTTCCCCAATCTTCTTCAGTTGCCAAACTAATATCGGGTAAAATTGACTTTGCCCGTTCATCCCCGCGTAAATCAACATTAAACGGCTTTAAGGCTTTAGCAACCATTGGTAATAGCTCCTCAGCCACTGCCTCATTTACCACCAATTTTTCCATGGCATTACATACCGAAGGGCGTTGTGTTTTGGCATTCACAATAATATTTGTGGCCATTTGTAAATCAGCCACCTCGTCGACATAAACATGACAATTACCTGCCCCTGTCTTGATTACCGGGACTTTAGCCTTTTGAACAACCATTTGAATAAACTTGGCACTTCCTCGAGGAATTAACACATCCAAATAGGCTGTCAGTTGCATTAAAGCGGTCGCCGTTTCATGGGAAGTATCGGTAATAAGTTGAATACTATCCTCTGCAATTGTTTCGGTCTTTAAGGCAGTTCGTAGCGCCGTCACAAGCGCCTGATTAGAATGAATGGCCTCTTTACCGCCACGTAAAATGACCGCATTCCCGGATTTAAACGTCAATCCAGCTGCATCAACCGTTACGTTTGGCCGTGCTTCATAGATCATACCAATCACACCTAATGGTACCCGAACTTGGGAAATATCCAATCCCGCAACTTCTTCCAAGCCATCTGCCATGCTAGCAATACGGTCATCATCAAGTTTTAAACGATCCAACATAACTTTTTTAACACCATTTTTTTCGGCATCTTGCATGTCAATTGCATTTGCTTTTAAAATAGCATCTGAACTTTTTCGTATTTCTCGTGCCATAGCCTTCAAAACTTGATTTTTTTTGATTGTTGATAATTGGGAAAGCTGTTGTTCTGCATTTTTTGCATTTTGACCCATCTGCGTTAATGTGATCATGCTAGTCCTTCTTTCGTGACAACTTCTTTTGGTTCAAAAAGGGTTCCAACTGGATCGCCCGCCAAAATATTATAGATAATTCGTGGATTCTTGCCATTTGCCAGTATCATTTTTTGATGATTTTTCAAAATTCGTTTGGCAGCCTTTAGTTTCGTAACCATTCCGCCTGTTCCAAACTTTGTGCCCACACCGCCGGCAGCCTGAATAATCGACCCATCAATGTTTGTAATCGTGTGGTACAACTCAGCGTTTGGATTAGACAAAGGATTTCCTGAATAAAAGCCATCAATATCAGACAACATGATCAACAAATCAGCATCAATTAAATTTGCAACAATGGCAGACAACTGATCATTATCACCAAACTTGGTTTTGTGATCCAATTCATCAACTGAAACTGTATCGTTTTCGTTTACTATTGGGATCACATTCATTTTTAATAACTCTTGAAAAGCGTTGAACACATTCTTTTTACTTTGGGGATACACTAGTACATCCCGTGTCAGTAGCATTTGGGCTACTGATTTACCATAGTGCTGAAATTCACGCCCATAAATGCCTAATAACTCGCCTTGTCCCACAGAAGCAACTGCCTGTTGAGCTGGAATTGTATCTGGTCTTTTTGACAAACCCAGTCGTCCCATCCCCACACCAATTGCACCTGAAGAAACTAAAACGACCTCCTTGCCTTGGTTTTTTAAGTCGCTCAATACAAACGCGAGACGCTCAATTGAACGCAAATTTAATTTACTGGTGTCTTGATA
The DNA here is from genome assembly GCF_007990205.1 of Pediococcus parvulus. Classification (GTDB taxonomy): domain Bacteria; phylum Bacillota; class Bacilli; order Lactobacillales; family Lactobacillaceae; genus Pediococcus; species Pediococcus parvulus. The sequence goes on from NZ_BJWE01000010.1 coordinate 47,110, forward strand.
CAACAGCGAACTAGTTCCAATTTTAATTACAATTCTCTTTGCATCTAAATTTCGTTTATTCATGCTGCCACCATTTCATTTTAAAAGTTTCATTTCGTTATTAATCTACACGCGTACTATCATACCGGAATTCACGAATTTGTCCAAGTATTCGTCTTCGCTTGTATGTATCAAAATTAGTGGATAGTGCTCTAACTAGTTAAAGCCTAATTTTTTTGATCATTATTTACCGTTCCGATGTTGACGTGGGGCCGTGTGAGGTCGCTTGCGAACCGTCCGTTAAGACTACTACCCGTAGACGGGCATCTGCAAAATTTATCCATGCTTTGCCTAAAACATCTGAAATCAATGCCTGGTATTGAATCATTAAATTCTTTTCCACATCACATAAATCGTGACTCTCCTTTAAAACTTCCATAATTTCTATGCCGTTACCTCCTAAATTTTTGACTCTTATACCTAATTAGAAGGTTATCGGCCTTCTCTTTATCTGAAAAGATTTACTTTCGCTTTTCTACTCAAACTTTACATTAATACTTCGTTTTATCCGGAATACAAAAAAGTTGGCTACTTAAAAGTAAACCAACTTTTGATTTGTTCCAAAATACTTAGATTAATAATTTTTTTGCATCAAAATCGGGCTCCAACAAATACTTAGCATCAAATTCAGGATCCTGTGAAGTTAAGATCTTGGGACCATCATTTGTAACAACTAAAGTGTGTTCGTACTGACAACTTAAACTGCCGTCCATAGTTGTGACAGTCCAACCATCAGGAGCAGAAGTATCACAACGCCAATCACCTGTATTAACCATAGGCTCGATTGTGATCGTCATGCCAGCCTTTAAACGTAAGCCACGGCCTGCATCACCGTAGCCAGGAACCATTGGATCTTCATGCATTGTTGGCTGAATACCATGACCAACGAATTCACGAACATCACCGTAACCATTTTCGTCTTCAATGTAATGTTGCATTGCATGACCAATGTCACCAATTCGATTGCCAGGAACGGCTTGATCAATACCAAGATACAACGCTTTTTTAGTGACATCCATTAAATTCTTAACTTCATCACTCACATTGCCAACCGCATAAGCCCAACAAGAATCAGACATATACCCATCCACACTAACCACAGTATCAACTTTAACCAAGTCACCATCTTTAATTAAAAGATCTTTTCGTGGAAAACCATGGCAAACTTCATTGTTAACACTGACACAAGTAGCATATTCATAGCCTTCAAACCCTTTTTCTTCAGGTTTAGCATTGTTTTCAGCTAAATAACGTAACGCAAATTTTTCAATATCCCAACTTGAAATTCCGGGTTTAATAATCTTTCGTAACCCAATATGCATGCCAGCCAAAACGGCACCAGACTTTTGCATTCCTTTAATTTCTCGTTCTGATTTTAATGTGATCATTTCACTATCTCCCAATTTTTTAATTCATCAATTCTATCTTAGCACAAGTCAAACGTTTGGTTCAGTTGAAGCCGTTGTTCACAAACAATTATGCTTTGCTAGTGCACGTCGCTACCAAGAAAATCTTGCCAATCTGGCGCCCAAACGATGCCCATTGACTTTTCACCCGTATGGACACCCATAAATGGGCCAATCTCACCAGTTTCAATTGTGGCCGTTTGATATTGGTTTCTTATTTCCGATTGCCATTCCTGATTCAATTCACTATTGTTGGCATCTAGTACACTAATTCTTTGCTTAACTGAACTGTTCAATAGTTTTTCATCCATCATTAATTTCACTTTTTTAAACGCATTATCCATATGATGGGCATTCGTCACAAGGGCCAATCTCCCGGCTTTATTAAACGTTAGGATTGTACGTGTGCCCAAAATTGCTCCAATCAATGGAGAACGGCTCATAATACGGCCTGTTTTGGATAACGCACGCATATTATAAACAACAAGCAGAAAATGGGTTGCTTCTTGTAACTTCTTAACTTGTTTTAAAATATCATGAACTGAATAGTTTTGATCAACAAGGGCCGCGGCAAGTAAGGCAAGGTTACCTTCTGCAGCGCATGCCATCATTGAATCAATGGCATAAACGTCTAAGTCCTTGACGGAAGGTGCGAAAGCCTTCAAATTGGTAATAAACCCGCTAAGCCCACCAGAAACACCCACACAGATTGCGGCCTCATACCCTTGATGGGCAAGGTCGGTAAAGACGCCTTGCATTTCACTCATGGCAACTTGTGAGGCGGTGGGAACTGTTTTATCATTTCTGAGTCTTTTATAGAATTCAGAAGATGATAAATCAACTCCTTCTCGATAAAGATGATTACCAAAAAGAATGGGTTGATTGATCACGATTAAATGATACTGACGAACTAATTTTTCAGGAATATTAGCGGAACTATCGACAACAACCGCAATTTTCATTTTGTCACCTAGTCTCCACTTTGGAATCCAAATATTTTGTTAACTTGTCTTGAGGGTAAAAGCCGGTGACTTTTTCAACGGCCTTCCCATCACGAAATAAAACTAGTGCTGGAATACTCATGATTTTATACTTTTCGGCAATTTCTTGTTGATGGTCAACGTTGAGTTTACCGAATTTAATTTTACCTTTGTAGTTAGGTTCAAGCTGATCAAGGACAGGTTCAAGCATTTTGCAAGGCCCGCACCAAGGGGCCCAAAAGTCAACAAGAACAAGCCCGTCAGCCGTTTCTTCATCAATATTGTAACTTGTAATGGTAACAGCCATGTCATTTCCTCCGTTTGTGAAGCTTATGAATGAATTATAGCATAATGAAAAAAAAGTGAGCGGATTGCAGCGTTTGGCTTACCAATATAATTGTGCCGCTAGCGGGATCGTGATCCTGCGGTTAGGCATGATTATATTGGTAAGTCTGCTGCAAGGAGCTGTCCTAAAAAAGTGAGCGGATTGTGGCGTTTAGTCCTATCGAGAT
>NZ_BJWE01000011.1 GCF_007990205.1 Pediococcus parvulus
GAAGATGATGAAGGGGCTAGCAAAACATTTCCAAACTATGTCCAAGTTTCAGATCAACGAGCTGGGGACCCTAAAGGCTGGAGCCTAACCGTTAGTCAAAAAGGCAACTTCAAAGATAGCAAGGCAAATACTTTAACAGGTGCGCAAATTCTTTTAGGCTCGGCAATTGTTAAAACAACCACGAATAGTTACCCTAGCTCAAATCATACAGTAACTTCTTCTACTAATGGTGCGGCATTACAACCTGGAGGTGCTACTGTGAATGTGATGGCTGCAAAAGCTGGTGGTGGTTCCGGAACATGGGTTGATGTTTTTGGACAAGCAAATAACTCAACAGTAAAATTAGAAGTTCCAGCTGCAGCACATCCAAATGCGGATAGCTATAGTACAACGCTCACTTGGAGTTTAGCAGACACACCAGTTAATTCTTAAAATAATTAGGTAAAGGAGGTTGTCACTGTGAAACGAAAAACTTTTATCTTGATACTAATGACTTTGGTACTAAGCATTCTCACAATCTTGCCGGTTTCGGCAAATCAGCTAACCTTTGGAGTTCAAGCAAACCTTCCTGAAAATCAAGTTGACAATAAGGTTACCTATTTTGATTTGAAACTAAACCCGGGTGCTAGCCAAACTGTAACGGTCACGGTAACAAACGGGACTAAAAAACAAGTCAAGATAAAACCGGAAGTAAATACAGCGACAACCAATCTAAATGGTGTAGTCGAATATCAGAAAGTATCAGCTAAGAACTTTGATTCATCCCTGAAGTATCCTTTGTCTAAATATGTAACGCCAGTCGAAAAAACGATTGTCTTAAATGCAAAACAGTCTAAGAAAATCCATTTCAAAATCAAAATGCCTAAAGGTAAGTTTAATGGTGTAATGGCTGGTGGCATTCGTCTTCAAGATGAAAATGCCGAGATTAGTAAAGATGCTAAGAAGGAAAAAGGAACAACTGTCCAAAATGAATATGCGTATTTAGTGGGAATAGTCTTACAACAAACTGCAAAAAAGGTTACACCTGATATGAAATTGGCAAGTGTCAAGCCAAGTCAAAACAACCTTCGAAATGTAATCAATTCCCGTTTACGAAATGTTAAGGCAACTTATTTAAATAAATTGTCAGTAAATGCAAAAGTTTCCAAAGCTGGTAGTTCAAAGATTTTGTATCACCAGAAGACTTCTAATATGCAAATGGCACCTAACTCAGTTTTCAATTATGCATTGAATTTAAATGGACAAAAATTGAAGGCTGGGACATATGTCATGGATATCACAGCTAAATCTAAAAAGCAGACTTGGCATTTTAAAAAGCAGTTTACGATTACTCGTAAAAAAGCGGCTGTGTTAAATGCAAAGGATGTCTCAATTAAAAAGAATTATAGCTGGATTTATATCTCGGTAGGAGTCCTCATCTTGTTAATCATGATCGCAATTGCATTCTGGCTGATCCGTAGAAAACTAAAAGCTAAAGAAGCTGAAAACGAAGCATTACGCGCCCAACTTGAAAAACACTCCTCAGACAACTAATTGTTTAATGACCCCCTTTGCAAATAAGACTGGAAATTTCCAGCCTTATTTGTTTATTGTTTCAATAAGTAATACTAAGCTGGTAAACTTAAAGAAAAGTCGAAAGAGGATTTAGCTATGTGGACTCAATTTAAAGAAACAAATTTTTTTAAATTTATCACAATCTTTTTGCGCCGATTTAAAAGTGGAAATGTGTCGAACAATGGAATTGTTTTTGCGTATTATACTTTGCTCTCATTCTTTCCGTTACTTCTGTTAATTGGAAACCTGTTACCATTACTGAATTTGCCGATAAAAACCGTTCTAGAATATGTGCAACAGGTCATGCCAGAAAATATTTATGAAATTTTGAGTCCTTTAATTCGTCAGTTATTGACAACTAATAGTGGCGGCATTTTTTCGATAGGAGTTGTGGTGGCAATTTGGTCGGCAAGTCGCGGCATTTCGGCATTTCAAAAATCGTTGGATGCGACCTATGAAATGGAGAATTCTGCAAATGCTATTCTGAGTCGGCTGTTGTCTTTTGTGATTGTCCTTATTTTTATGTTGGCCTTGGTTGTGGTCGTCCTGTTCTTCACATTAAGTTCGGCTGTTTTGACTTATTTGACCCCAATCCTTCATCTACCTCAAAACTTGGTGGGCATCGTGAGCACAGTTAAATGGCCGATTACCATTATTGCGGCTGTCATTATTTTGGCTGTTTTGTATGTCATTGTGCCAACCGCAAAGGTCTATTGGCGGTTTGTCTGGGTTGGTGCGGCGTTTTCGATGGTTGGTTTACTGTTGCTAACGCAGTTCTTTGCGCTATATTTACGTTACTTTGGCGGCGAAATTACCACCTATAGAACAATTGGGACTTTTATTGTGATCATGCTGTGGTTGGATCTTTTTGCGGAGATTCTCTTGATTGGCGGGGTCATCAATGCTTCCTTACAAGAAGGCTGGCAGAAAAAAGCGTTTATCCCCAAGAAACGCCGTTCAAAAAGGCAAAAATCTGATAAACTGGTATAATACAAACATAAATTAATGTACCGGGAATTTTGGTTCTCGGAGGCAGCTAAAGGTGTGAAAATTACGAATTTTATTAAAACGCATAAAGCTTTAACGACTGATGTCATTTTGATTTTGGCTGGGATAATCGATTGGTTGATTACGCGCAATGTCATTGTGACTAGCAACCACTTTTTTATGATTGGATTGGCGCTATTACTAATTGGTGTGGCCTTTGTATTAGAACGAGGACATTTACTAACGGGGTGGTTTCGCCGGCCAGCTAAAGGTGAAGAAAAACTGAAGCGAAAAAAGATCGATGTTCACAAAGTCGGGCGGATTAAAAACAGTCCAATTGTGTTTACAAAGCCAGCACGCTATTTTTTACGCATTGGGATTTTTACTGTTGTTGTCAGTATTCTTGTTTCATTTATCTAAAAAACTCTTTACCAAATGATTTTTGAAGTCATTGGTAAAGAGTTTTTGTTTGGAACCTAAGTAGTTAACACAAATTTTTGAATAGCTTTGGCAACGCCGTCTTCTTCGTTTGTGGCAGTTACAAATTTGGCTAATTGTTTGACTTCTGGAATTGCATTACCCATTGCGACGGGAGTTCCAGCAACTTTTAACATAGAAAGATCATTTCCTTGGTCACCAATTGCCATCATATTTTCAGACGTCCATCCTAAACGTTTCGCCAAATCTTTCAGCGCGTTACCTTTGCTGGCCGATTTATTTAAAACTTCTAAAAAGAAAGGCTCACTTTGCACAAAGTAGTATTTCTCTAAAAAGCTTTGTGGAATCTTTTCACGCAGAGCGGTGATCTTTTCTGGTGGGTCAATGAACATCCCCTTTGGAATTCGTAAATTCATTGGCATTTCACCGACATCACGATACCGAATACCCATGCGCACGTAAAAACTTTCTGCAATTGTGTAAGGACTCAGATTCTTATTGGCAGTATAAATATGGTTTTCAGTTTCTACATGAAAATGACTGCGCAATTTCCGACTTAAGGCTTCAAGATCAGTATAGTCATTGTAGTTTAGAGTATGCCGAATAATGGTCCGCCCCTCGATTGTTTGAACCAGCGCGCCATTGTAAGTAATGACAAACTGGTTATCACCAGACAAGCCTAGTTTTTTTAAGTGTTCAGCGACCCCAGTAAGTGGTCGTCCGGAGCATAAAACAATTTTGACACCAACTTGACTGGCCTGCTTGATAACAGAAACGGTTTTGTCGGTAATTTGTTTATTGTCGGTTAAAAGCGTGCCATCAAGGTCAATGGCCACAATTTTGATCGCCATTAGCGTTGACCTCCCTTAGCATCTAGCAAAATTCCGTTTTTAATATACGATTGAAACTCTTTGTAAATTGGGTGGAAGAGTTCACTATCATCTTCAGATAGCATTTTTTTAGGAAAGAAGAAACGTTCATCACCAGAAACGCGTCCCGTGATCGCAGCCACTAAAGCACTCACGGTTGAAAGCTCAACTAAACTACCATCGTGTTGCATAAGCTCAATTTGGGTCCGTGGTTTAGTGGTGCTAGGATCGTAAGCATCATATGGTAAGTCATAGCTATTATTGATAGCTGTGTAGTAGGTACTGTTAAACCCGGCTTTTTCAATGAGGCTTCGCAGCTCAGGTAATAAATATTCTGTTTCGCGCGTAAAGCGTACTGATTTCAGTGGGATACGATTTAAAAATCGATTTGATAAATCATTTAAAACGGGATCTTTATCGTCCTCCCACTGTTGGAAGTAGGTGTTTAAAACGCCATCATCTAAACGTAAATAATCGGCAACTGTTGCATTGTGATTAAAAAACGGCATCAAAAAATAAGGAATAAAATCGCGTTGCTTACTATTATCATTGGTAGCATCGCCATAAATTTCGTTTGCTCGTTGCAAAAGATGACTTAAAATCATTTCCATTGAGCGAGAAACAGGATGAAAGTAAACTTGAAGGTACATTTGGAAACGACTGACGATAAAATCTTCCACGGCATGAATGCCGCTGATTGAAAAGGCAATGCCATCTTTATAAGGACGCATCACGCGCAAAATTCTGGTTAAATCAAAAGTGCCGTAGTTTGTGCCTGTATAATAGGAATCACGAAGCAGATAATCCATTCGATCAGCATCAATTTGGCTAGAGATCATTTGGACAACCTGTGGATTTGGATATTTATGAGAGATCACGCTGGCAACTTCGCTCGGAAACTTTGGTGAAACTCGGCGGAGCACTTGGTTAACCTCGGTTTCTGGGTCCGTAATAATGTGTTCGGTATAGCTTTCATGATCAGTATGAAAAATATGCTCAAATGTATGTGAGTATGCGCCATGACCAATGTCATGCAGTAAGGCAGCACATAAGGTGACGAGACGTTCTGAATTGTCCCATAAACCATCGCCAGGTGTCTTTGAGGGATAGTTACGCTCAAAACTGTCACAAATGCGCCGGGCAACTTCATAACATCCAAGGGAGTGTGAGAAGCGCGTATGTTCAGCACCATGGAACACAAGTGAAGTTGTACCAAGTTGATGAATGCGACGTAAACGTTGAAATTCTTTTGTATTAATTAAGTCTAAGATGACCTGGTTTTGAACATAAACATAGTTATGAACCGGGTCACGAAATACCTTTTCCATTGGCAATAATTTATTACGGTAATCCATGAAAATAGGCTTCCTTCCATCTAAAAGTTATTTGTTAAGCCTAGTATAACAAAGTTTTGTAATTCCGTTTGAATAAAGCCAAATCGCTATGATGAATGAATTTTTGGGTTTATACTAATAAGGAAGTTATTTTTGGGAAAGAAGGGTGCTGACTTTAATGGATGAACTTAATACTGGTGTACCGGTTGCCATTCATTTGGACACTTATATCACACAAGAAGGAGAAGAGTCCCATTTTGCATTTGATGAAGATGGTCAACTTTTTCAAATGGGTGATTCTTTTTATATTCGTTACCAAGAAACGGATGAAGATACCAAAGAACAAATTCCGGTCACTATGAAAATTGATAGTGAAGGAGACGTCTTATTGACGCGTTCCGGTGAAAACAAATTGCGATTACGCTTTAGTAATGGCAAACGAATTCAGGCCCGTTATCGTACACCATACGGAATTTTACCGGTCGATACAGTTACCCCGTTTTTGGAAGTTCGTGTGCGTGATCGACCATTTTCCGGAACTGTGAATGTGGATTACCAGTTATTTGCTGGTGAAAGTTTATTAGGAGACTACAAAATTAGATTGCAATTTACAGCCTAGGTAATGTATCATAGGGAGTAGACTGTTGAAAGGACGTGCACCAGTTTGGATTTGAAAATTTTTGATGGTCAAGACAAAACTGAACTTTCATTAATCGAGGTTGCTCATGCAATTCTTGCTCAGCATGGTGATCCCATGGCATTTGTGGATCTTGCTAATGAAGTTCAACAGTATCTTGGCAAAACCGATGAAGAATTCCGCGATCGTTTGTCACAATTTTATACTGATTTAAATACTGATGGTAGTTTCATTTCTTTGGGCGACAATAGTTGGGGGTTACGTACTTGGTACCCCTTTGAGTCAATTGATGAAGCCATTATTCATGCTGATGAGGATGAAGATGACGATCGTCCAAAACGTAAGAAACGTAAGAAGGTTAATGCTTTCTTAGCTGACGCCGCAGATGATGACGACGTAATTGATTATGATGCCGATGATCCAGAAGATGATGATGTTGTTGCTGATGACGACAATGACTTTGATTCCGATAATAATGATGATTATACTGATAGTTCAAAAGATGATGATAGTGATGATTTACCTGATGATGATTTGCCCGATGGTATCGAAGGACAGTTATCTGAGTTAGATGATGACGATTCGGATGATGATGAATAAGTCAGCTTTTCAAGCTTGACATTAGATTAGTTACCTTGTATTATCTTTATTGGGCGCTTTGCTATGTGCAAAGCCAAACAGTACGGATTTTAAATTGTGCTCCCTATTCCAAATGAATAGGGAGCATTTTTATTATTTCATAAATGTCCCTAAAAAACCTCAAAGGAGTTATAAAATGACTAAATACATTTTTGTCACTGGTGGCGTTGTTTCTTCGCTTGGAAAAGGAATCGTAGCGGCTTCTCTTGGTCGTTTACTCAAGAATCGTGGCCTAAAGGTTACCATTCAGAAGTTTGATCCCTATATTAATGTTGACCCAGGAACGATGAACCCGTATCAACATGGGGAAGTATTTGTTACAGATGATGGCACAGAAACTGATCTTGACTTAGGTCACTATGAGCGGTTTATCGACAATGATCTTAACAAGTATTCCAATGTGACAACTGGGAAAATCTATTCTGAGGTTTTGAAAAAGGAACGTCATGGTGACTACTTAGGTGCCACTGTGCAAGTAATTCCACATATTACGGATACCATCAAAGAAAAAATCATGCGCGCTGGGACAATCACAGATTCTGATATTGTGATTACTGAAATTGGTGGAACAGTTGGTGATATCGAATCTCTTCCATTCTTAGAGGCTTTGCGTCAAATGAAGAGTGAAGTGGGTTCGGAAAATGTGATTTATATTCACACCACTTTGATTCCTTATTTACGTGCAGCTGGAGAAATGAAAACAAAGCCAACTCAACACAGTGTTAAGGAATTGCGTGGGCTTGGAATTCAACCAAATATTTTGGTAGTTCGGACTGAAAAGCCCATTACACAATCCATGCGGAATAAAATTGCGTTGTTCTGTGATGTAGATCCAGAAGCTGTTATTGAATCACGTGATGTGGATAATTTGTATCAAATTCCGTTGAATCTTCAGGTTCAAGGGATGGATCAAATTATTGTGGATCACTTTGGTCTTAAGACACCAAAAGCTGATATGGAAGACTGGCGAAAGATGACAGAACATGTTCGTAATGATTTGGACCATGTCATTAAGATTGCCTTAGTTGGTAAATATGTGGCCTTACAGGATGCTTACATTTCTGTATCTGAAGCTTTGAAACATGCCGGATATCCAGTCAATGCTAAAATTGAAATTAAAAAAGTGGATTCTGAAAAAATCACAACCGATAATGTTTCTGAAATTCTTGGCAACGTAGATGGTTTAATCGTTCCTGGTGGGTTCGGTGATCGTGGAATTGAAGGCATGATTACGGCCATTCAGTATGCTCGTGAAAATGATTTACCATTCTTGGGAATTTGTTTAGGTATGCAAATGGCTTCCGTTGAGTTTGCGCGAAATGTCTTAGGTCTTAAAGATGCTAATTCAACAGAAATGAATGCTGATACACCGCATAACATTATTGACTTAATGGCCGACCAGGAAGACGTTCATGATTTGGGTGGAACACAACGATTAGGCTTGTACCCATGCAAACTTAAAGCAGGTTCTGTGGCTGCTGCAGCATATGACAATCAAGATGTTATTCAAGAGCGTCATCGTCATCGTTTTGAATTTAATAATAAATATCGGGATGCTATGCAAGAACATGGATTAGTATTTTCCGGCACTTCTCCTGATAACCATTTAGTTGAAGTTATTGAATTACCTGAAAAGAAATTCTTTGTGGCTTCTCAATATCATCCAGAATTCTTATCACGGCCACAACGTCCAGAAGGTTTGTTCAAAGCCTTTATTGCAGCTGCTAATAAATAACAGTAAACAAAGTAGTACACGATCGTCAATAAGACATAGTCGTGTACTATTTTTGTGAATAAATTTATAGAAAAATTAGGTCAAATTATAAGTTTTTCGTGAATAACCCTTAGGCGGGTTCGGTTTATTGATTTTTTTTAATTTATGGTTGTTTTTTTGATATAGGTTATTTATGATTAGAATTGACTGTACAATTATTAGCATGTTGATAAGTGAGGAAAGTACACATGAAAAAAATGGTAATCCGTGGCGGACAACAACTTTCCGGTGAAGTGACAATTGGCGGTGCTAAAAACAGCACAGTAGCTTTAATTCCAGCTGCTATATTAGCCGATACTCCTGTCCGCCTAGACTCTGTTCCAGACATCTTAGACGTTCATAATTTAATGATCATTCTTGAATCAATGAATGTTCATTCTACGTTTGAAAATGGTGTTATGGAAATTGATCCAACTAATATAATTGAAAGTGCCTTACCAAGTAAGGCAATTAAAAGTTTGCGTGCTTCCTACTATTTTATGGGGGCATTGCTAGGTAAATTCAAACGCGCAACGGTAAGTTTCCCAGGTGGCGACAATATTGGTCCTCGTCCAATTGACCAACATATCAAAGGATTCAAGGCCTTGGGTGCTACGGTTAACGAACAAAACGATTCGGTTTATATCACGACTGATAACCGTGAATTACACGGTGCCCATATTTTCTTAGATGTCGTTTCTGTTGGAGCAACCATTAATGTCATTTTGGCGGCTGTCAAAGCCAACGGGCAAACAACGATCGAAAATGCGGCTCGTGAACCTGAAATCATTGATCTGGTGACCTTCCTAAATAGTATGGGAGCTAGGATTCGTGGGGCAGGAACAGATGTCATTCGTATTGATGGTGTGGATAGTTTGAGTAGTAATGCTACTCACACAATTATTCCAGATCGCATTGAGGCGGGAACTTATTTGTCATTGGCTGCTTCAGTGGGCAACGGTATCCAAATTAATAACATCATTCCAGAACATTTGGAATCTTTTAACTCAAAGCTTCTGGAGCTTGGAGTTGATTTAGATGTTGGTGAGGATAGTATTTATGTTCCTGAATCGCGTAATTTACATGCCATTGAAATAAAAACAAATCCGTTTCCCGGCTTTGCAACGGACCTTCAACAGCCCATCACACCCGCTTTAATGAAGGCTCAGGGAAGTAGTGTCATTGTGGATACTATTTACCCCAAACGTGTTAAACACATCTCACAGCTGCAAAAAATGGGTGCTAACATTAGAGTTGAAAATGATATTATTATTGTGGCACATACAGAACAATTACATGGCGCCGAGGTTGAGGCTGGTGAAATTCGTGCCGGTGCGGCCTTGATGATTGCTGGCTTGATGGCTTCGGGAACAACGATTATAACTAAAGCTGAGAACATTTTGCGCGGGTATGATCGCATTGTTTATAAGCTGAAGCAACTGGGTGCCAACATTGAAATTGTGAGCGATGCAGAAGAAAAAGTTAAATAGAGGTAAAGAATGAGCGATTTTTTAACAATGGCGGAATTACAAAAAATGACGCTCAAACAGATCTATGGTTTTGCGCGTCAATTTAAGATTCCGTATTATGGTCAGATGAACAAACCAGAATTAGCTTTAGCTATCATTCGGGCTCAAGCTAAGGAACAAGACTTTGTCGAAATGGAAGGCGTTTTAGATATCGTCTCCCAGGAAGGCTTTGGTTTTTTACGGCCAATCAATTATGGGCCTTCTCAAGAAGATATTTATATTTCGGCTTCACAGATTACTCGGTTTGGATTGCGAAATGGTGATCTTGTCACAGGAAAAGCTCGACACCCCAAACCATCTGAGCGTTATTATGGCTTGATGCACGTTGATCGAGTAAACGGAAAAAATCCCGAAGAAGCTAAACAACGACCTCATTTTCCGGCATTAACACCTATTTATCCCAAACAACAAATTAAATTAGAAACAACCTCGGAAACCTTGTCTACCCGCTTAATTGATATTTTCACACCAATCGGTTTTGGTCAACGAGGGCTGATTGTGGCCCCACCCAAGGCTGGTAAAACCACTTTGCTAAAATCAATTGCCAATGGCATTGCTAAAAATTATCCCAAGGTTAAACTAATTGTGTTATTGATTGATGAACGTCCTGAAGAAGTGACGGACTTGGAGCGCTCGATTAAAGGTGAAGTGGTATCTTCGACTTTTGATAAAGAGCCGAAAAACCACATTCGAGTTTCGGAACTTGTTTTGGAGCGGGCACTGCGCTTAGTCGAAGACAAAGAAGATGTGGTCATTTTACTGGATTCAATTACGCGTTTAACGCGGGCATACAATTTGGTGATTCCACCCAGTGGTCGAACGTTATCCGGTGGAATTGATCCAGCTGCGTTTTATAAACCCAAGAAATTCTTCGGAGCGGCGCGGAATATTGAAGAAGGCGGCAGTTTAACAATTTTGGGAACCACGTTGGTTGATACGGGAAGTCGCATGGATGATGTTATCTATGAGGAGTTCAAAGGAACAGGGAATTCTGAGTTAACCTTATCACGAGAACTTGCGGAACGCCGTGTTTTTCCTGCGCTTGATATAAAACAATCAGGAACCAGAAAAGAAGAATTGTTATTACCACAGAATGTTTTGGATCAAGTTTGGCGGATTCGCCGTGCTATGGTGGGTGATTCGCTTGAAACAACGGAACAATTGTTACAATTCTTGAAAAATACTAAAGATGATCAAGAATTTTTAGGTGAGATTGAAAATGTGAAGTTTAAATCAGCCGTTCGGAAACGAAAACCACGGTAAAAGTGAGTTGCGTGTAATAGATATTCATGATATTATAGTGGTCGTTGATTAATTTAAGAAAATAACTATGTCTCAGTAAATGACTCATGGCAAAGGAGCGTATTTATAATGAAAAAAGGAATTCATCCAGATTATCACGAAGTCGTATTTCAAGATTCAACAACTGGTTATAAGTTTATTTCCGGTTCAACAAAGACTTCTGCTGAAACAATCACAATGGACGATGGCAAAGAATATCCATTAGTTCGTGTTGAAATTTCTTCTGATTCACACCCATTCTACACAGGTCGTCAGAAGTTCAACCAAGTCGATGGTACTGTCGATCGTTTCAACAAGAAATACGGACTTACAGACGACAACAAGTAATTCTGTACTTAAAAAAGCTCGAACCAACTGTGACGTTGATTCGAGCTTTTTGTTTTGGGTTAATGTTTGCGGTCGGCGTGCGTGTTGATTTGAACCAAAATAAAATTCAAAGCAACTAAGACTGATGTGGAAATAAAGACGGATCCGTAATCAAAGGTTCCAGAAACTGCAGATCCAATTAAGGGACCGGACATGTTTCCTAATGCTTGAAAAGATTGATTCCAACTAAATACCCGACCTGTTACTTCGGCAGGCGAGCGTTTTGACAAGATTGCTTGAACGGCAGGCAACATGGCGCCATCCGAAATACCAACCATAAAGCGGAAGAAAGCCAATAGCCAAACTGAACTAACAAATGCCATTGGAATATACATACAAATGGCAAAAATAAAACCAATGGAAAGAATTTTTTCAGTCCCGATATGATCTCCTAATTCACCAAGTCTTGGGGCAGAAAAAAGCGTTGCAATTCCAGGAACGGCAGCTACGATTCCAGCCACAAGAGTGATCGGGCCAATTTCTTTCATTAACTGCCGCACGTAAAGGCTTAAAATAGGCGTGATTGAATTATTGGAAGCTTGAATAATCATGGTTGTGATAAACATGCCAAACACAATTTTAGGATTATCTAATTTGCCGATGACTTCTTTAGCGGTTAAAGGTTTTGCGCGTTCTACAGGATGGAAATGTTCATGCACAAAGAAATAGCTCAAAAAGAAAACGAGTAATAAGACGGCCCCGGTAATGAAAAAGGTAATTCGATAAGAGAAAAATTCTGCTAAAATTCCACCAAGTAAGGGGCCAATCAAGTTACCACTGACATACCCGGTTGATAATGTTCCTAGAGCCAAACCACTTTTTTCTTTAGGAGTTTCTGTAGCTAACAAAGCGTTAGCATTACTTATGTACCCGGAAAATACACCTTGAACCATCCGTAAAGCAATTAATTGCCAAATTGTTTGAACCAATCCCATTGCGCCAATTACAAATGCCATGCCAAGTGAAGCACGTAAGATCATTAGTTTTCGGCCTTTAGAATCGGCAAGTTTTCCCCAGATTGGTGAAACTAAAGCGGTAACTAAATAGGTTGCAGAATATGTAATCCCACTGTAGAATGTAAGTTGTTGCTTGGAAAAATTGCCAAGTGTGTCGACATATAAGGATAAAAAGGGCATGACTTCGCTAAAAGCCATCCCGGCCATAAAAGTGCCAAGCCAAAGGACGACTAAGTTTTGTTCCCAGGGTGCTCGTTTTTTAAATATGGATCTTTTAATTTTAGAAAACAAAGCCATCCTCCTTTCTAAACGAAATTAGGTTAATAAAAACTATATTTATTAGAATACCACTATTTAGGTTACAGGGAGAAGAACTTGAAAAAAAAGGGAACCAGGATTAGAAAATGGCTAACCACAATTTTAATTTTAATTTTGTTGCTTATAAGTTTGGCGTTAATTTTCAATGAACAGATCAAAGATTGGTTAGTTGATTCTTATAAACCACAAATTACGCAGCAAACGATTAAAAAGAATAAAAATAAAAAAGCTAGTTACAATTTCAAGAGTGTTAAGTCACTTGATTTTCAAACGGTTGCGAAGGCACGCGCTAATTCTGCTAAGTTGAATGTGGTTGGGGAAATTAGTATTCCAAAAATTAAGTTGAATTTACCAATTGCAGAGGGGGTCACCAATGAAAATTTGGCATTGGCGGCAGCAACTTTGAAGCCTAATATGAAAATGGGTAAAGGTAATTATGTTTTGGCTGGGCATCACATGGTGCGAAAAGACATTTTATTTAGTCCTTTGTATTGGAAGATGAGACCCGGAATGAAGATTTACATCACTGATCTAAAAAGAATATACACGTATAAAGCAACGAAAAGGCAATTTATTGCAGCGACGCGTGTGGATGTGATTAATGATGTGCCAAACAAAAAAATAATTACGTTGATTACTTGTGATGCAACTGGTGCCAAGCGTCTCATGATTCGCGGAAAATACGAGAGTTCAGTTGCATACAAGAAAGCACCAAAGAGTATTCAAAAGAGTTTTTCGAAAAATTTTAATAATAAATAGGCAGGTCATGTGACTAAGTAACCCTTATTCACATACTTGAGCGATTAGAATATATCATCTTAAAAACGACTGGGAAAACTTTCCCGGCCGTTTTTAGATTTAAAATGAAGAGAAATCTAATGTGACTTATTTTTCACTATCGCAGTTGGTTAAGTAGTCAAGCCAATTGTCAATACCAGCGGCGATTTGTTGGTAGGCGGCTTCAAATTTATGCGTGTACCAAGGATCTGGAACATCACTTGCCGGATTTTTAGATGAAACTGACATAAAAAGTCTGAGTTTTCCTCGTGAGTTTACGGGTTTTAATTTTTGCAAATCCTGCATATTTTTATGATCCATTCCGATAATCAGATCAAAGTTTTTAAAGTCAGTCTTTGTGACAGGACGAGAAATTAATTGTTTGGTAGATACCCCATGATTTTGTAAAGTTGCAATTGTTTGGGGATGCGGTGGGTTACCCTCTTCCCAGTCACTGGTACCGGCGGAATCCACACTAAATTGGTGCGTCAATCCAGCTTGAATTATTTTTTGGCGAAAAATCGCTTCGGCCATGGGAGAGCGACAAATATTTCCTAGACAAACAAATAAAATTTTTTGCATAAATACCACCTAATCTTAATTATTTTTGAATTCATTGCCTAACGCTTTATAAACAACCCGCCGTCTGGTATTATCAAGGTATTAAAACGAAGAGGAGAATTAGTATGACAGTAGGAATAATAATTGCAGTAATCGTCGTCATTCTAATCGGATTGTTTATTATATTATATAACAATTTGGTTAAGGCCAGAACTTATACACAGGAATCATGGAGCCAAATTAATGTTCAATTGAAGCGTCGAAACGATCTAATTCCAAATTTAGTTTCTACGGTTCAGGGGTATGCTTCGTATGAAAAAAGTACCTTATCCAAAGTTGTTGAGTTGCGAAACCAATTGGTGTCTGTTACTGACAACCCCCAGGCTAGTGCAACGGATCGTGCACAGACAATGGCTTTATCGGATCAATTAAGTTCTCAATTAAAAAGTGTGTTTGCTTTATCTGAGAGTTATCCTGATTTAAAGGCAAGTGCTGAGTTTACAAAACTTATGGAAGAGCTAACAAACACTGAAAATAAAATTGCTTATTCTCGTCAGCTATATAATTCAAGTGTGGCCAGTTACAACATGAAATTACAAACATTTCCAAGTAATTTGGTTGCTTCGATGACAAGTTTTAAAGAAGCAACTTATCTACAAGTTCCAGAAGAAGAAACTAAAACACCTGATGTTTCTTTTAAAAAGTACGAAGATTTATAAAAATCAGTAAGCAGAGAAGGAGTTGATAAACAGTGCTATTCCAACAAATTGCACGTAATAAACGACGGACTATTTACGTCATGATAGGCTTCAGCTTGCTCGTGCTTCTTATTGGTGGTGCGCTTGGATACTTCTTCTATGATAGTGCCATTTCAGGCATTATCATGGCGGCTGTTGTTGCTGGAATTTATATGATCATGATGATTTCACAGTCAACCTCAGTAGTGATGCGAATGAATCACGCGCATGAAGTTACAGAAGCACAGCAACCTGAGCTTTGGCATATTGTTGAAGATATGGCGTTAGTTGGGAAAGTCCCAATGCCCAAAGTGTTCATTATTGATGATCCAAGTCCAAATGCATTTGCGACGGGAAACGATCCAAAGCACGCAGCCGTTGCCGTCACGAGTGGTATCATGGAGCGACTGAATCGTGAGGAAATGGAAGGCGTTTTAGGCCATGAAATTTCGCATGTTCGTAATTATGATATTAGACTGCAAACGATCGCCCTTGCGCTGTCGGCAGCTATTTCAATGTTGGTTAACATTGGCATGAATTCGTTTTGGTGGGGTGGCGGTCGTCGCCGAAATAACAACGATTCTGAGGGTAGTAACATACAAATAATATTGTTGATATTATCTGTAGTGCTCATTATTTTGGGACCCCTTGCTGCTTCAATTGCACAAATGGCATTGTCGCGAAATCGAGAGTATTTGGCCGATGCATCAAGTGTAGAACTCACACGAAATCCCCAGGGTTTGATCACAGCTTTAGAGAAAATTTCGGATAGCAAACCTATGCAGGCAGCAGATCCGACAAGCGCGGCGCTTTATATTTCAGATCCGTTAAAGAAAAAAGGTGGGTTATCTCATTTGTTTGATACCCATCCGCCAATTGAAGACCGAATTGCAAGACTTCAAAATATGTAAGTTATTTAGCAAAATTTGGCGTACAATAATAAGTTGAACAGATAATTCATTGAAAGTGAGCTATTAAGATTATGCGGGATGATTTCGTATATATCCACTTGGAGCCCATTGCAAACTTGATTTACTCAAGAGGACTAAGTGTCGAAGATTTCCTACGTGGTATTCCCCGAATACCGACGCATATTTTGGTGTTGAATACACCGATTAATGATAATTTAAGTATTGATCCCCATACGCAGTTAAATACAGTGAGTGGGACTTTTAACATTCGAAAATATTTAACTAATCCAAAGGCCATTCATACGAGTTGGCTAGATTATTCGCGTGATGAGGGACTGGATGAACTTCTTCCGGAAGAAATTGCAGAATTGCTATATTTAGGCCATATGCATACCCATTATACGACGCCATTTTCTTATAAACTGCAAAACGATTTTGTTTTTCTTTCTTTGGGAAGTAAACATTTGAAAGTCTACTACCGCCAATTGAAAAATTTTTATCCAGTTTTGAATGGTGCACTTATTCGGCATACAAAGCAGGCTTTTAATGAGCGAAGAATGTTTCGGCGTTACGATGGGTTTCCCGAGATCCCACAGACTATGTTGCGACAGTTAACACCTATTCTAAGTAGTGGAATCATTTTTGCTTTTGATCAAGCATTCGAACAAGAAAAGCAGTACCGAATTCCAATTTTGATTGCTCAAGAAAATGGGCAGTCACCAATTTATCGTAGCCGAACGTCACTTTATAATAAGGCGCAGCAAGTAGCTGTTTTACGGTATAACATGGTGAGCAGTCATTGGCATTTAGTTATTACAAATTCGCGCGCTTTTGAAGATGATCAGTTTTATTAATTAATAACAATGTGAGAACTGACTGGTTCAGTTCTTTTTATTTTGTAAAACGAAGATAAATAGTTAGTGTGGTATAATTTAAGGGTTCTAAATTCGAGATTAGGAGAATGGATAAAATGAAAATGCAGTTGACAGAAATTGCCAATGCGGTTGGAATTGAAGAAGTACCTGAAAATTGGCAGGAAATTACAATTGCAAACGTTGAGTTTGATAGCCGTAAGGTGCAACCAAATTCGTTATTTATTCCATTAAAAGGTCAGCGTGATGGCCATGAATTCGTTGAAAATGCTATGAAAAATGGTGCTGTAGCCACGCTATGGGCAAAAGACCATGAAAATGTACCAACTGGGTATCCAGTCTTGGTAGTGGACGATCCACTTGAAACTTTGCAAAAATTAGCAGTTTACTATCTTGGCAAAATTAATCCAAAAGTGGTGGCAATTACAGGTAGTAACGGGAAAACAACCACTAAAGATATGACGGCTGCTTTACTGGAAACTGAATATAATGTTGTAAAAACAGAAGCTAATTTCAATAATGAAATTGGGGTACCAATCACTTTATTGAATATGAATGCTAACACAGAGGTTGTAGTGGTTGAAATGGGAATGGATCGTCCTGGTCAACTTGATTTTTTAAGTAAAATGGCCCAGCCAGACACAGTGGTAATCACCATGATTGGAGAAGCTCATATTGAGTTCTTTGGTACCCGTGATAAAATTGCGGATGCAAAATTGGAAATTACCCATGGGTTAAAAGAAGACGGTCTATTTATTTATAATGGTGATGAACCTCTCCTAAGAGAACGAAGTAAACAAGTTGAGCAACAACAATACACGTTTGGTAGTAGTGCCGCTGATGATTTGTTTGCTAGCAATGTGCAAAGTGCTCGTGATCATACAAGTTTTGAAATCAATTTAGTACCGGATCAAACTTATGAAATTCCAATGATTGGAAAATATAATGTTATGAATGCTTTAGCCGCTATTGCAGTGGCTAAGGCCTATCATATCGATCCGGCAAAGGTTGGGGATGCGCTAAAAAATTTTCAACTTACACATAATCGAACTGAATGGGTTCGGGGGAGTGCTGGTGAGTTGATCTTGAGTGACGTTTATAATTCAAATCCCACTGCTGCCAAAGAAGTTTTAGCTTCTTTTAGTCAAACAGAGATCAAAGGTAGTCGATTTGCTGTTTTAGGTGATATGTTGGAACTCGGTGAGCAATCTGATTTGATGCATGCTAGCTTGGCCAATTATTTAGATCCAAAACTAATTCAAGATGTTTATTTAGTTGGTACTCATATGAAAGCCTTAGAACAAGCTCTAAAAGCAAAATATGCTGATGATCACATTCATTGGTATACGGTGGAGCAAGAAAATCAATTAGTTGAAGATCTGAAAGAAAAATTAACTAACCAGGATGAAATTGTGATTAAGGGTAGTCATGGCATCCATTTGGAAAAAGTTTTATCAGGTCTACAAAACGCATAGCAAGACATTATTGAGCAAATCGGCCATATTGGTGCGGTTTGCTTATTTGTATGTGCGGGTGTATGATGTTAAGGTTATGTTTATAGCTGTGACTTCTCAGAATTGCAGGATAAAAGGACGGATTTTCTTTTGGATTCTGAAAGAAGCACGATTTCACTAGGAGGAAAATTATTTGAAGTTTACAGATTTCGATTTATCGGATGCGTTGCAAAAGACCATTCAAGAAAGTGGTTATGAAACGCCAACCCCGATCCAGGAACAAACAATTCCCCACGTTTTAGCTGGCAAGGATATCATTGGCCAAGCACAAACAGGAACAGGGAAAACGGCAGCTTTTGGTTTGCCAATCCTGGAACACGTTGATGTTGATAATCCCAACGTGCAAGCATTAGTAGTCTCACCTACACGAGAACTTGCCATTCAAACGCAAGAAGAATTGTATCGTTTAGGAAGAGCAAAGCACGTTAAAGTGCAAGTCGTTTACGGTGGAGCAGATATTCGCCGGCAAATTAAGAACTTAAAGAACCATCCCCAAATTATTGTGGGAACACCAGGACGTTTATTAGATCATATTCGTCGTCATACAATTAAATTAGAAAATGTCCAAACCTTAGTGCTTGATGAAGCAGATGACATGTTGGACATGGGATTTTTGCCTGATATTGAATCTATTATTTCTGAAACACCTGACAGCCGTCAGACATTGTTATTCTCTGCTACAATGCCTCCAGCAATGAGAAAAATTGGTGTGAAGTTTATGACTGATCCAGAACAAGTTATCGTTAAATCAAAAGAATTAACGGCTGACTTGGTTGATCAGTATTATATCAAGTCAAAAGAATTCGAAAAATTTGATATGTTAACCCGTGTTTTAGATGTTCAAAATCCTGCTTTGGCACTGGTATTTGGACGAACAAAGCGTCGTGTGGATGAAGTATCTCGTGGATTAGAAATGCGCGGATACAATGCTGCTGGAATTCATGGTGATTTAACCCAGCAACGTCGTTCTAGTATTTTACAAAAATTTCGAAATGGTGAAATTGACATTTTAGTTGCAACAGATGTTGCGGCTCGTGGATTGGATATTTCTGGAGTTACTCATGTTTATAACTATGATATTCCTCAAGATCCAGATAGTTATGTTCATCGAATTGGCCGTACAGGCCGTGCCGGAGCACATGGTGTTTCAGTTACGTTTGTGACACCTTGGGAAATGGATTACCTCCGTGAAGTTGAGAAATTAACTAAGAAACGGATGTTACCACTTAAACCACCAACAAACGACGAAGCCTTCCAAGGCAGAGTTGCAATTGCTGAAAAGGAAATTGAGGATCTTGTTTCTAAGACTCACGAAGACCAATTTAGTGATCAAACAAAAGAATTATTGGAAAAATACACGCCAGAACAATTGGTTGCTGCCTTATTAAGCAGTAAAACTAAGGCTGATTCTAGCCAAGTTAAGGTCCGTATTACACCAGAACGTCCTTTGCCTAAACATAAGGGCGGTAAAGGCGGAAATTATCATGGTAATGGTCATCGAGGTGGCGGTTATCGTGGTAACAACAAACGTCGTAGCAACAGTAGTAGCAGCTACCGTGGCAACCGTGATAACAATCATGGTAAGTCATCTGATCGTAGCCATGGCAACTACAAGAAAAACAGTGGTAGCAGCAATAACAGCGGAAACCGTCATTCTTCATCCAATAGTAAATTTACAATCAGAGAACATAACTAGTTAGTTCTTCTTGAAGGTGATTTGCGTGATCAAAATAACTCTTCTGAATTTCTGCAAATGTAGATTTTCTGCAGGGTTATTTTTTTGATCTCTAAGTGAATATTGCTCACCTTACTTTGAGAAAGATGAGTTTTACTTATTCAACGCCACGTTTTACACTTAAAAGGTGGATGTGATACTTATTGAAGTATGCTTCGTGAGATTTGTTGATTAAGGCGTATTTATAAAATAGGGATCTGTTAAAATAAAGGTAACTTAAATGTGGAGATGAGCCTATGATTTACGGAACGGGGATCGATTTAACTGATATTGACCGGGTTTTCAAAGTGCAATCAAACCTTCCCAAATTTGCGGAACGGGTTTTAACAGATAAGGAACAGAAACTATATCAAAAATATACGGGAAAACGAGCTAGTGAATTTTTGGCAGGTCGTTTCTCAGCAAAAGAAGCATATAGCAAGGCTTATGGGACAGGATTGGGTGCTGAAGTTGGGTTTCAAGATGTTGAAATTTTGGATAATCCTTCCGGTAAACCAACTGTGACGAAACAACCATTTACAGGAATTGCGCATATTTCCATTTCACATACTGAACATTATGTAATGACACAAGTGATTTTAGAAGAAAGAGGATAAATTGTCTTATGAACACAGGAACTCATCGACCAACGGTTATCAAAGTGGATGCACAAGCAATCCGACAAAATATTAAACAAGAATTGGGACGCTTGCAACCTGGAAATGAGTTATTTGCGGTGATTAAGGCTAATGGTTATGGTCACGGATTAACTCATGTGGCGCGTTTTGCCTCTGAAGCGGGGGCAACTGGTTTTTGCGTGGCAATTTTAGATGAGGCATTGGAGCTGCGGGAAGCTGGTTTTAACCAACCAATTTTGGTATTAGGTATTGTGGAACCAAAATATGCACAAATTTTGGCTGATCAAAAAATCTCCGTTGCCGTTGGTAGTCAGCAGTGGCTAGAGGAAGCAAACAAAGTGTTGTGCGGTGATTCGGTGGTTCGTGTCCATTTTGCATTAGATACTGGTATGGGACGAATTGGGTTTCAAGAACCTGTTGAACTAAAAGCGGCGGTTGCCTACTTAAAAATTCATAGTGATTGTTTTTTGTTTGAAGGTATTTTTACTCACTTCGCGACTGCAGATGAACTGGACGATCACTATTTCAATACACAGGTTGCACGTTTTAAAGCGTTTATGGCTATTTTGACCAAAAAACCGCGCTATGTTCATGTTGCGAATTCGGCTACTAGTTTGTGGCATAAAGCTTGTGAGGGTAATATGATTCGATTTGGAATTGCGTTGTATGGCATGAATCCTTCAGGGCACGTGCTTAAAGAACCCTATGAATTACAGCCTGCAATGACGTTAACTTCTGCGCTGGTTTTTGTGAAATTATTGAAAAAGGGACGCTCAGTTAGTTACGGTGCCACATATACTGCGGGGGAAGATGAATGGATCGGGACGGTACCAATTGGATATGCAGATGGCTATCCCCGCCGTTTGCAAGGATTTCATGTTTTAGTAAATGGTCATTTTTGTGAAATAGTAGGGCGAGTTTGCATGGATCAATTGATGATTCGATTGCCAAAACACTATGAAATCGGAACAGAAGTGGTTTTGATTGGTAAAAGTGGCGATAAGGAGATTTCGATGGTGGATGTTGCGGAAAAATCTGGAACGATTAATTATGAAATTGCTTGTAGATTTTCTTCACGGATTCCACGAAACTACTTAAATGATCATGAATCTTAATAAATTTATTACCATTTAGCACGGAAACGTGATATAGTAATGTTAATTCATGAATAACGACGGGAGTTTTGATCATGGAAAACATTCAACAGAACCAGGCTATAACTAATGACGGAAAAGCGACGATAAGCCGGTTACAGGCGTATTGTGATTTATTTGGCGTTAATCAAGAGACAGTTTCTGAGGATGTTGTAGAGACTTATTTTGCTGATCATCAATTTGACCGCGTTCAAGCCTTGATTGAGGGGTATGAGACAATGGCTAGTTTAAACGAGCAAATTGTCCATGAATTTCAGGCTTGTGATGATGAGTGTTATAACGAGTTTCTAAGAAATTAATAATTAGAGGTGACAATCGCAATGAGTGATGCCAATATTAAACGTGGCGACATTTTTTATGCGGACTTGTCTCCTGTAGTTGGGTCGGAACAGGGTGGTATGCGCCCTGTTTTAATTATCCAAAACAATATTGGTAATCACTACAGTCCTACTGTGATTGTCGCAGCAATTACTGCGAAGATTCAAAAACCAAAAATGCCAACCCACGTTGGAATTACAGCTGCAGAGACAGGGGTTGAACGTAATTCAGTTATTTTGCTCGAACAAATTCGAACGATTGATAAGCAACGACTTAAAGATCGTGTGGGAGAATTGAAATCTGGAAAAATGCTCGAAGTTGATAATGCCTTAAAGGTAAGTATTGGCTTAACTGAAAATATTCAACGTACATAAAGATGTTTGATCTATTACACATAGGACAGACTAAAAGGGTTAGTGCCAAGCAAGTTGGTCACTGGCCTTTTTATTTTGATTTTTTGGAGGGAAACTATTGCAAATTAAATTAGAGCGTGTGTATACAAAACCAGTTGATGAATCTGGGTATCGAATTTTAGTGGACCGTTTATGGCCGCGAGGCATTTCAAAAGTTAACGCTAAGTTAGATTGGTGGGCAAAAGAAATAGGACCAAGCACCGAATTAAGAAAATGGTTCGGGCATGATCCTGAAAAATTTAGTGAGTTTGCCGAAAAATATCGCTTAGAACTAAAAAAAGCTGAGTTTACAGCAGAATTTATTGAAAAAGTACAGACAAAATTAAAAACACAAGATGTTATTTTTCTTTTTGGTGCCAAAGATGAACGCCATAATCAAGCTGTTGTTCTTAAAAAATATGTGGAAACTCAATCAAAAAAATAGGCCATCTGATAGTCCGCAACAAAAATACCATTAAGGAAAAATTCATCTTTCAAAATTCCTTCAATTTTGAATCCGTGTTTTTTATAAAATTGAATGGCTCCGGGATTGGTTCCTAAGGCGCGCAGATGAATTTTGTGGACGCCAGATTCTTTTGCAAAGTGTTTGAAATGTTCCAACAATTGTCCGCCAATTCCCACAGATTGCTGTTGAGGGGAAATGCCAATTCCAAAAGTCCAAGTATATTTTGAAGCTGCCTTAGAGGTAGCCGGGTGAAAATCGATTGCACCCACTGGTAGATCATTGAGGACAGCGACAATGGTGTCCTGACTGGAATGGTCTTCAAGGTAAGCCTGAGCGTCTGGATAGGAGACGTTTGCAGGTGTGTTATTTGAATCCCAAATTTCATTTTCCATTTGGTAGAGTGTTTCGGCATCGGAATCACAAAATGGCCGAATCATTAGTGAATTTTTCATAGGAGCCTCCTGAATTACAGATGATTTTATGATATCATAAAAAGGTTCGTGGTTCGCAATTATCCCACACAAAAAAACTAAGGAGGTATTTCTTATGACCAATCATCGGACGAAATCCTGGATTATTAATGCAATGGTAGCCGCATTGTACATTGTTTTATCATTATTAGTTGGTATTTTAAATTTAGCTTCAGGAGCTATTCAATTTCGGATTTCTGAAGGGCTGAACCACTTGGTCGTCTTTAATAAAAAATATATTTGGGGAATTACGGCGGGCGTATTGTTGTTTAATGCGTTTGGGCCAGGTAATTCGATCCCTAATGTTATTTTTGGGACGGGACAAACATTGTTGGCTTTGCTGGTGGTAGGCTATGTCAGTCCCCGGCTGCCAAAAATGTGGCAGAAGATGGCGTTAAATACGGTTTTATTCACTGTTTCGATGTGTTTAGTGGCATTAGAGTTAAAGTTAACGCTGAATTTACCATTCTGGTGGACATACTTTACAACTGCTGTTTCAGAATTAATTATCATGACCATTACTGCACCAATTATGTATTACTTGGATAAAGTGGTGCATTTCAATCAACGTATTGAAGAAAAGTAAATTAACAGTTATTTTTATATGGTTTAACTGTTTAAATCCACAAACTAAAAACAAGCTGAGATGAAAGTTACTTTTTCTCAGCTTGTTTTTAAATTTTCAATTAAATTCGATCATATGATTGCAAATCTTCAATTTCAGGGACGCGGAATTCTTTACGTTCCAAGTTGTCTACAATTCGATCTAATTTTTTCTTGCCTACCTCTGATGGTAAAGTGAACAATGTACGATGAACCAGCTCACCACCCTGAGCGTCTAGTGACATCACACTAGCGATTGATGTGTATTTTGTAATGATCTTGGCCATAGAAGCTAAGTCGCCACGTTCGCCGCTTGAAACGACTGTTAAGACATAGCTACCAACGTTCACGTTCCAAGATTGTGACAACATGTCCAAAAGACGGGCGTGGGTCAAAATACCATAGAAGTGGTTGTTGTCATCTAAAACGGTGATATAAGGCAAATCCTTAATTGAAAAGAACACATTAAAAAATGCTGCGTTAACTGAAATGAACTTGGTGGCATTTTTTAATAAAGTTGTCACAGGAAGGCTCATATCGCCACCCCGAGACTTATGACGATAAATATGCATTTTGTAAATATTTCCGCGGAATAACTGACCAGTTTCATCTAAAATAGGTACACAACGAAAGCCAGAATCCTCAAGAATTTTTAGTGCTTCTTCCAAAGTAGCGTCTTCACGCACTGTGGTTAAACGTTCCTTTGGTTTAACAAGTGATTTTAAGAGCATATAGCATCCCTCCAACTGAATAAGTAGTCTTCACAAGCTTAATGATAGCATGTTTTCAAAAAGAGTGCGATAGAATAACGAGACTTCTCACTATTTTATCACACTCTTTTAATGTTTGGTTGAGAAGCAACTAGAAAACGATAACTGGTGTTCCCAATGCTACGAGTTTGTAAACCTTTGGCATCACAGATGGTGGCGTATTAATGCATCCATTTGAACCGTGCGTCTTGTACCAAGTACCACCAAACGTTGGTTGCCAGGAAGCATCATGAATTCCAATCCCAGTGTCATCGATTGGCATCCAGTAGCTAACCTTAGTAGCATATTTGGTTCCATCTAATTCTGATCCCTTTAAAGTTGCGTTACGTTTCTTTGCCCAAACGGACCAAACGCCGGTTGTTGTTGTTTGTTTGGGTGGTAAGCCAGTAACGACGTTTGTCTTAAGCTTTAATTTGCCGTTGACATAGATAAACATCTTTTGGTTCTTTTTATCGACTTCAACATACGTATTGCCAATAACTTGTTTCTTCGTATTGTAGCCCGTTCCTTGAACAATTGGTTGCCGTGTAAAATCTTTCCCCTTTAGGATTTCTGCAGTAAGGGCCGCCGTTTCATCATCGACTTTTAAGCTCCATCCATAAAATCCACCACTTACCGTAACAGTTCCACGTAATGTACTCTTGAATGTCTTCTTTTTGCCATAGGTCCGGTACTTGGTATTAATTTTCGAAACGTAAGCTTTAACTAAAGTTGAGTTTAAACTGAGCTGACCATTTTTGTAAGTGAGCCATTTTGCAATTTCACTTTTTGGAATTGCAAATTTATAACCACCGACATTATAGTTTGCTTTTTCATTTATAATGGCATTCGTTTTTTTTGCGATTTTAGCATCTGAACCAGTTGTGACTGACGCATAAACGGCTTTGGTAATCGGGAGAGTAGTTGCACCAGAGGCTAAAGCTTTTTTTAGTTTGGAGGCTAGTTTAGCGGCATAAATTTTGTTTCCTTGCGTTCCATTACTTAATTTGACTTGACCATTTGTAATGGTCAAAGTGCCGTTCTTACCCGCTGTTCGAGTCTTATTTAATTTAGTGACTTCTTGATTGACCAACTTTGTGAATTGTTTTGAATTCTGAGTTGTGGTTAATTTAGTGGTTGAGCTGGCCTGCACAACATGCGCTAAATGAAGTGGCCATGACCAAACTGACTGTTTGTTTAAAGTAGTTTTTAAGGCCGTGGTTGATTTCAACTTCAAACCGACTTGTTTTGTATTGAAGCTTGTTAGAGTTTTACCATTTTGGGTAATGGAGAATTTACGATTGGTCAGCTGATTTGTGATGGTAGTGGATGCTTGTTGCACCGTTTTATTACCCACATTTATTCCCGCCACCTTAGTGTTAGGCAAAAAGCGATTGTTGGTAGCAAAGTAATAACTGCCGATCCCATAAACAACGGCGATAAGCACGATGAAAATGCTAAGTACTCGCCAATTGCTTTTAGATTTGTGTCTCATTTTGTTCCTCCTAAATTGTGTTCATGTATTAATTGTATAATTCAAGATACTGCAAAAGGAAAGAAACTTCAATATAAGAATTATATGATAGGTAAAACTAAGCAAACAAAAAAAACAACAATTCACATCATGGAAATTCGCGAATTGTTGTTTTTCAATTACTCAGAAGTAATTATTACCTTTACTTCTCTAAGTTAGCTAAACCGTCTGTTAAAACTTGTTTCAAAGTTTTTGCAGAAGCAGCCATCTTTTGTTTTTCGTCAGCATTCAATGGTGATTCGATGACACGTACCAAACCTGAACCATTGATAACAGCTGGTGTACCGATGTAAATGTCTTTTAAACCGTCATATTGGCCGTCCATGTAAGCACCAACAGGGAGAACAGCATTTTCATCACGTAAGATTGCTTTAGAAATCCGAGTCAAGGCAGTTGCAACACCATAGAATGTTGCGCCCTTCTTGTTGATGATTTCGTAAGCTTTGTTACGAACGTCATCTTCAATCTTAGCAAGATCATCAGCTGAAACGCCTTCTTCTTTAGCAATTTCAAGTAATGGTTTTGTACCAATTGTAGCTGCTGAATAACCAGCAAATTCTGAATCACCATGTTCGCCCAAGATGTAAGCATCAACAGAAGCAGGTGAAACGTTGAATTTCTTACCAAGTGCCACACGTAAACGAGCAGTATCCAATGAAATTCCTGAACCGATAACCTTTTCCTTAGGGAAACCTGAGAATTTCCATGTTGCGTAAGTCAAAATGTCAACTGGGTTAGCAGCAACTAAGAAGATACCGTTGAAGCCTGAGTCAACAACTGGTTTAACGATTGTTGATAAGATCTTCAAGTTCTTGTTCACGAGGTCTAAACGAGTTTCACCAGGTTTTTGAGGAGCGCCGGCTGTAATAACAACTAAGTCAGCATCCTTGCAATCTGAATATTCACCAGAATAGATCTTCTTTGGTGAAGTAAATGGAGTTGCGTCTTCAAGGTCAAGTGCGTCTCCTTGAGTACGTTCCTTGATGACATCAACAACAACAAATTCCTCAGCAATTCCTTGTTGAGCCATTGCAAATGCAAAACTTGAACCTACAGCGCCATCGCCGACTAAAACAACTTTTTGATGATTTGGTGTATTAGACAAAATATAACATCCTTTCAATTTGTGATTTCAGCTACAAGTATAACACGTTACCCATTGGTTTCGCATTCACTAATTAAACTTTTCACAAAATTAAATTTAGTCGGTTTCACTAATTATTTTTTCAGTGTGTTTGAGGTTACAAAACTGCAAGCCATAAGTGAATATGCTACAATTGATTGATCAATCAAACGGAGTGCTGAACGGATTATTTCTGTTCGGCTATTTTGTATTTTTGCCACAAATTGGAAAGAAATTAGGAGAGCTTAGATAAACATGAAAATGATCGTTGGATTAGGGAATATTGGTACACAGTATGACGAAACAAGACATAATACTGGTTTTATGGTTGTGGATCGACTAGCAGGTCTATATCACACAACATTTTCTAAACACCAAATGGAAGCAAGTTTGGCAACCACACAGATTAATGGTGAAAAGGTTTTGTTGGTAAAACCTTCCACCTATATGAATGAATCTGGCCGGGCGGTTCGTCCTTTGATGGATTATTACAAAATTGACATTAAAGATTTGATCGTGGTTTATGACGATATGGATTTACCAGTTGGTAAAATTCGTTTTCGTCAAAAGGGTGCTGCTGGTGGACACAACGGCATAAAAAGTTTAATTGCCCATTTAAAGACTCAAGACTTTGACCGCTTAAAAGTTGGAACAGATCATCCCCAAAAGACAACGGTGGTTAATTACGTATTGAGTAAATTCACGGCCACACAACAACCTTTGTTTGATGAAAGTGTTGACCAAGCTATCAAAGGTCTTGAAGACTGGGTTCACGGAATGACAATTGCAGATTTGATGAATAAGTATAATTAGAAAATCAGAAAGGAGATCCATAATGGAGATTCAGGATTTCTTTGCCCAAAGCGATGGGATTCAACAAGTTTTAAAAGAAGCTCAACCGAAAAAACGGCAATTGGTTACCGGCCTTGTTGGATCTGCAAGAACCCTTTTATTAAGTGAGTTGCTTAAAAAGAAGCAGTCGCCTATTTTAACAGTTTCAGATAATCTTTATCATGCTCAACAACTTAGTGATGATTTACAAAATATTCTTGATGACACCCAGATCTATCTTTTTCCTGCTGAAGAGACACTTGCGGCTTCAGCTGCCACAAGTTCTCCAATTTATCGAGGTCAACGGACTGAGTTTTTACAAGCACTTTTGAGTAATAAACCAGGAGTGTATGTGACTTCCGTATCCGGGATTCGCCGTTTCTTACCACCAAAAGAAGTGATGAAACAGGCCGTGGTGGACGTGAAGGTTGGGGCGGAATTTGAGCTTACCCAATTGGAAGATCAATTAATTGATATGGGCTATGTGCGCGAAGAAATGGTGGCTCGCCCAGGAGACTTTGCTGTTCGGGGGTCAATTGTTGATATTTATCCGCTTGACACGGAATACCCAGTTCGAATTGACTTTTTTGATACTGAGGTTGACTCGTTAAGATATTTTGATGCTGAGAATCAACGCAGTGTAGAAAATATTGATGAAAGTCTTATTTTACCGGCCACAGACTTTATTGTGACTAGAGACATGCTACAAAGGGGGATCCAGGGTTTTCAAAAGGCCGTTGAAAAAGAAAAAAAACATTTAAAAAGTGATAATGATTTACAATTATTGACAGAAAAATCCACTGATATTCTTGATCGTTGGCAACAACGGGATGTTCGGCCTGATGATATTGTGTTTACGGATTATTTATATGACAGGAAAAGTACGTTGTTAGATTATATGGCTAATTCTGGTGTACTGGTGATGGATGATTATTCACGGATTCTAGAAGCCGAAAATGATTTGCAAGATGATGAAGCCGAGTGGGTTGCTGATAAACTTAAAACTCATGAAGTAATTTCAACACAAAAGTTTGGTTTTGAGATTCGAACGTTAATTAAAGAAAATGACCAAGCACAAATTTTGTTATCTCTATTTCAAAAGGGACTTGGTCGTCTGAAACTAGATAAATTAACGGATCTTCGTACCCGTGCCATGCAAGAATTCTTTGGTCAAATGCCAGTGCTAAAAACGGAGATGGATCGATGGCACAAACAACAGCAAACCGTTGTTGTTCTGATTCAAAAAAAGGATCGGTTAGACAAAGTTAACGAAACACTGAGAGACTTTGAAATTGACGCAGTGGTTGCTCATGGAAAGACGATTCATGCCCAAACCGTGACCATCATGCAAGGTGAATTAGCAAGCGGTTTTGAATTCCCAGACGCCAGCTTGGTGATTGTAACTGAGCATGAATTGTTTGCAAAAATTCCCAAAAAACGACCTAAACGGCAAAAAATGGAAAATGCGCAACGTCTAAAGAGTTACACCGAACTAAAACCAGGAGATTATGTTGTTCACGTGAATCATGGAATTGGGCGCTATACAGGGATGACCACGCTATTGGTTGATGGGGTGCATCAGGATTACATTACCATCCAGTATTCGGGAAGTGGTAAACTTTTTATTCCTGTGACCCAGTTAAACTTAGTACAAAAGTACGTAGCGTCTGAGGGCAAAAACCCTCACTTAAATAAATTAGGTGGCAGTGACTGGGCGAAAACTAAACGTCGAGTTGCTGCAAAGATTGAAGACATTGCGGATGAGTTGGTAGAACTTTATGCGCAACGAGAGGCAGAAACTGGATATGCGTTTTTACCTGACGATGACTATCAACATCAGTTTGAAGACGATTTTGCCTATACAGAAACACCGGATCAATTGCGCAGTGTAACAGAAATTAAACGTGATATGGAACGCGCGAAACCAATGGATCGGTTGTTAGTAGGAGATGTGGGTTATGGTAAGACGGAAGTAGCCCTACGTGCAGCTTTTAAAGCAATCGAATCAGGAAAACAGGTGGCTTTTTTAGTGCCAACAACAATTTTGGCACAGCAACATTATGAAACAATGATTAACCGGTTTAGTGGTTATCCAATTTCTGCTGGTGTGCTTTCTCGGTTCCGAACCAAAGGCCAAATCAAGGAAACATTGACAGGTTTGAAAAATGGTACGGTTGATATTGTGGTTGGCACACATCGATTACTGTCAAAAGATGTGAAGTTTCAGGATTTAGGCTTGCTAATTATTGATGAAGAGCAACGATTTGGTGTGAAACATAAGGAACGAATTAAACATCTGAAATCAGACGTGGATGTTTTAACGTTGACTGCAACCCCGATTCCTCGGACCTTGAACATGTCTATGATTGGAGTACGTGATCTTTCTGTGATCGAAACACCGCCAACCAATCGGTATCCCATTCAAACCTATGTTATGGAGGAAAACGCCGGTGCGATTCGGGATGGCATTCATCGCGAAATGCAACGGGGTGGTCAAGTCTTTTATTTGCATAATCGGGTTGAAGATATCGAAGAAACGGTAAGTCAGATTGAAGCGCTGGTACCTGAAGCAAGTGTGACTTATATTCATGGCCAGATGTCTGAAAAACAAATGGAAGACGTTTTGTATGATTTTGTGCAGGGCGAATATGATGTATTGGTAACCACCACAATTATTGAAACTGGTGTCGATATCCCTAATGTAAATACGCTATTTGTGGAAAATGCGGATCACATGGGATTGTCGCAGCTATATCAATTACGTGGTCGAATTGGACGCAGTAGTCGAGTGGCCTATGCTTATTTCACTTACAAACCCAATAAAGTTTTGACTGAGGTTAGTGAAAAACGGTTGGAGGCCATTAAGGATTTCACGGAATTAGGTTCAGGATTTAAGATTGCTATGCGAGATTTGTCAATTCGTGGTGCCGGTAATTTATTAGGCAAGCAACAACATGGATTTATTGATTCTGTCGGTTATGATTTATATACGCAGATGTTATCTGATGCGGTCGCCAAAAAGCAGGGTAAATCAGCGAAGGTTAAGACGGACGCAGAGGTTGAGCTTGGCATTGAGGCTTATTTGCCAAGTGATTATATTGAAGATCAGCGACAAAAAATTGAGCTTTATAAACGCATTCGCCAAATTGAAAGTCAAGATCAGTTTGTGGAAATTCAAGAGGACTTGATTGACCGGTTTGGAGAATATCCAATTGAAGTAACCAACTTATTGGCGGTTGGTCAGATTAAAATGTTGGCTGATGAAGCCTTGATCGAAAAAATCCAGCGCCAAAAAGACGATATATTTGTGACACTTTCCGCGCGAGCTACGCAAAAACTTCAGCAGGCAGATATCTTTGAGGCTTTGTCGGCCACCCAATTACGAGCTATGGTAAACATTGATAATGGTAAGATGCAGATTAAACTGGTTATTCAGCCTGAAATGAAAGAAAAAGATTGGTTAAAACAATTACAACAGTTTGTAGAAGCTTTAATAAAAAAAGTGGCGTAAATTTAGGAGGGAACTCCCGTGCAAAATAAAAAAATGAAGACTGTTATGCAAGGAGCGTTTATCCTAACGATTGCGTCATTAGTGGCGAAGGTTCTTAGCGCTATTTATCGAATTCCGCTGCAAAACTTAGTTGGCAATACTGGTTTTTATGTCTATCAACAAATTTATCCCATTTACGGAATTGGAATCACCTTTGCATTGAGCGGTTTTCCAGTTTTTATTTCAAAATTGATTGCAGAACAAGATTCAGAAGCTCAGAAAGTTAAAGTGGCTCGCCAATCTTTTTTAATTTTAGGTCTGATTTCCCTTGCCCTTGTGGTATTTTTGTTAATTGGAGCACCTGAGATTGCCCGTGGAATGGGAGATTCCGGGTTAACGCCAATTATCAGATGTGTATCGTTCATGTTTGTTTTTATGCCTTTTTTAGCGGTTGGTCGGGGATACTACCAAGGTGTTTTTCAGATGGTACCTACTGCTCGTTCGCAAATTATGGAACAGGTTGTGCGGGTAGCTGTCATTATTGGTGTTGCCTATACAGCGGCACATCAAAATTGGGATGTCTACAAAATGGGCACTTGGGCAATGTCAGGTGCCGTGATTGCGGCAGTTGTTAGTACGCTATACTTTTTAAGACTTTTCCGTGTGAAAATTTTTGCGCCAATACAAGGCTTGTCAAGACAGCCACTTATTTCCGGAAGTTATGGAAAATTGACTAAACGTTTTTTCGTGGAAGGTGGCACGATTTGCCTGTTTGCGGCAATCATCATTTTATTACAGCTGATTGATTCATTTTCTGTAAAAAATGGATTGGTCGCGCAAGGTTTATCTAATGGTGCAGCTAAGTCGTTAAAAGGGGTGTATGATCGAGCTCAACCGCTTGTTCAGCTTGGCTTAGTCATTGCAACCTCGTTTTCAACGACCTTATTACCATCGCTAACCAAGGCGGTGCAAAACCGCAATCAATATGATTTTAAACGGACTGCTCAATCGATGTTTCATATTTGTTTAGCTATTTCTACTGCGGCAACTGTAGGAATGGTGACGTTATTGCCACAAATCAATCAGATTTTGTTCGGCAATACTGAAGGCACAATGGCTATTCAGATTTACGTTGTGGCTGTTATTTTGGCCTCACTAATTGCGACTTATAATAGTGTTTTGCAGAGCCTAAATATTTTTCGGCCTGCCATCTTTGCCTTTACAATTGGCTTGGTTGTCAAACTTGCCTTAAATCAAACGGCAGTCGTGAAGTATGGAATTGACGGTGCTAGTTGGGTTACCGTGTTGAGTTTAGCCGTTATATTGGGATGTATGCAAGTAAGAATTCCCGCCTATTTAAAAGGTAAATTGCATCTTGGATGGCAATTCTTTGGTAAACTGACAGTTGCAAGCCTAGTGATGGTTGTTAGTGTTACGTTAATGCGTTGGGGGTTGTTAAGCCTATTGCCAGATCTCAATCGAATTGGATTGAGTTTAGTGGTTATCGTGATTGTTTTGGTAGGAATTTTGGTGTTCGCGACGATGTCAATTGAATTACGATTGTTCACCATAAGGGAGTGGCTGACGATTCCGTATGGTAAGAAACTGTTAAAGAAATTAATTAAGTAGGTTTATAAATAAAAGAAGTGAGGAAAAATAAATGCGATTGGACAAATTTTTAAAGGTGTCAAGAATTATTAAACGTCGCTCTGTTGCAAAGGAAATTGCGGATCAAGGAAGAATCTTGATTAATGATCGTACTGCTAAATCGTCAACTGATGTTTCAGTAAATGATCAAATCGTGATTAAATTTGGTAATAAAACATTAACGATTCGGGTAGACGCTTTGTTAGAAACAACCAAGAAGGATGATGCAGAGCGGATGTACACCATTTTATCTGAAGATTACGCACAAGATTTTCGAAAATAGATTTCTGGTTTTGTTATAACCAAAGGCAGATCAGTACTAGTTTATTTTGGGACTGGCTTTCCACTTTGTGGGAGTTTAGTCCCTTTTTTAGTAGTTAGGAAACCACTTACAAAATTTAATGAATTCTTTCCAACAAATCCATAGACACTGATATAAGAGCTTGTTATAATTGCCTTTAGAGATGTTTAAAATTTGGGGACGGGGGTTGTGTAAATGGCAAGTAACGTGAACGGGTCACAGCGTAATTTAACCAAAACAAACGAAAAAATCAGAAAAATTCGTACAACTCGACTGCACCGTTTTTATATCATTATGGGAATTTTCATTGTATTTGTTGGTATTTTTGGCTTTCAAATTATCCACACTCACTATCAACGAGCGGCTGTGGATCAACAAATTCAGACTAGTAAATCACATTATTCTGCGGCAAAAGCAGAAAATAAGACGCTAGGTTTGCAAGTGAAACAATTAAATGATTCCAATTACTTACAAAAATTGTTGAGAGAAAAATACTATTATAGTAAATCGGGTGAAATAATTTACAGTTTACCTTCGGATCATTCATCCGATGTCAGTCAAAATTAATTGAATTTTTTAGAAGTGGTTATCTTTTTCGAGTGCGTATTCTCACGGAAAAGATGATCACTTTTTGTTTAAAAATTCGTTTAGGATATACTCGCACTTGCATTCATGTGGTGCTATACTTATTACACATAGTCTAAGGAGGAAGTACTTTTTTATGGCAATTGAAGTTGGGTCAAAGGTATCTGGCAAGGTTTCGGGAATTACTAATTTTGGTGCGTTTATTGATTTAGGCGATCACAAAACCGGATTGGTTCACATTAGTGAAGTTTCCAATGGATTTGTGAAAGATATTCATGATGTTTTAAAGGTCGGCGATACAGTCACCGTTAAAGTACTAACAGTTGGCGATGATGGCAAGATTGGTTTGTCAATTCGTAAAGCTGAGGAACAACCAGCTCCAGCGCATCATAATCATAACCAAAGTAGTCATTCAAATCATTTCGAACATGAGGCTAGTTCACATCGTTCTTCAAAGCCAAGTTCTCATTATCAAGGCCATTCAAACAAGCAACATGACGATCCCAAAGATTTTGACTCTTTGTTATCAGGCTTTTTGAAAGATAGTGAAGTCCGGTTAACAACTTTGAAACGTAATACTGAAGGCAAACGCGGAGGTCGCGGAGGTCGTCGAAGTTAATTAAATAAAATAAAGTGAGAAGCCCGTTACAAAACAAACGTTTTGGTCGGGCTTTTCTTCAAATTAGAAGGTGAAATTTAATGGCCATCCAATTACAAAAAGCTTTTGATTTAATCATCAGGCAGTATCATGTAAAGCCAACGGATTCAGTTGTTGTGGGCGTTTCAACTGGGGTTGATTCTATGGTGTTATTAACATTGTTAGAAAAGTTACCGGTGAGCTGCCGACCAAAAATAATTGTGGCCCATGTGAATCATAAATTAAGGGAACAGAGTACAGAAGAACAGACCTTTATTGAAGCCTATGCACGTAAACACAACTTACAATTGAGAATTAAAGTTTGGCCATTAAGTCAACATCCGGACACGGGGATTGAAAACGCGGCTCGAAAGGTGCGTTATGATTTTTTTGCAGAAGTCGCGCAAAACCTGCAAGCTCGTTTTTTGTTCACTGCTCATCAAGCGGACGATCAAGCTGAAACCTTTCTAATGAAATTAGTTCGGGGTGGCGCACTACAGCAATTACAGGGGATTGGTTCGAGAGACTTAACTAAGACAACGAAAATCGTACGGCCACTATTATCTTTTTCAAAAGAAGAAATTCGTGATTTTGCAACGTCTAGACATTTGAAGTGGTATGAAGACCAAACCAATACAGATGAAAGCTTCACGAGAAATCGAATGCGCCATGAGATTGTTCCCCGGCTTAAGCAAGAAAATCCGCAATTTCTGAAACATGTTCAAAGCTATGAATCTCAGTTACAGACGTTAATATTGGCCACACGGCAGTATGAAGAAAAGATTGTCAAGAATCTACTAATTGATGAAGGGTACAAAGTTCCAGAGTTTTTATTATTAAGTGTGGAATGGCAGAGCTTAGCTTTAGAGTTCATTAGTAATAAAGAAGTGGGCAAAGGATTAGTTTCTAAAAAACAACAGACAGAAATTCTACAACTTCTTGGTAATTTGAAAAAACCATCGGGAAAAATTCAAATTAATTCACAGATGTGGTTTGTGAAAGCATACGACAAATTTAGTTTTCAATTGGTTTCAAAAATCCATAAAAAGACGCTGATAACGCGGAATTCTATGTTAATATTGAATCAATGGCATTTGATTGAAAGCTTTGGTCAGGTTGCTGTATTTGAAGCTGACAAATACTCAGGTAAGGTGACTGATTTGCAACAAACAATGCAGCTTAGTCAAAACCAATTTAGCATGCCACTTTCTGTGCGCCCGGCTAATAGGCAAGATCAGTTAAGATTGAAAACTGGTGGTCATAAAAAGGTACAACGTGTTTTAATGGATGCCAAGGTTTCTAATTGGCAAAGAAAAGGGTGGCCATTGCTGGTAGACGGGAATGGGAAACCAATTTGGTTATTAGGCCTTCGTAAAAGTTGGCTTGAGAAAACGTTTAAGGTAGAAGAATCTAAGTATTTCATAATCTGGAAACCCAATAATCTGGAGGAATCAAATTGATGAACGATGATATTGAACGTGTTTTATATAGTCAAACCGACATTGCTGATGCCTGTGCACGGTTAGGCAAACAATTATCAGGTGACTACGAAGGTAAAGTTCCTGTAGTCTTGAGTGTGTTATCTGGAGCAGTATTTTTCACAACTGACGTCATGCGACAAATGAATACATACACTCAGTTAGATTTTATTGACGTTTCTAGTTATCATGGTGGTACAAAGTCTAGTGGTGAAGTTCAATTGGTGACGGATATTAGTCGAGACGTAAGTGGCCGTGATGTGCTTATTATTGAAGATATCGTGGATACAGGTCGAACTCTCAAATTTATTATTGATCTTTTGAAAGATCGCCATGCAAAAAGTGTGAAAGTCTGCACTTTATTGGATAAACCAACCGGTCGTGTGTTGGAAGCTAAGGCAGATTATGTGGGATTTGTAGTCCCTAATGAATTTGTGGTTGGGTATGGCTTGGATTATAAAGGTGAGTATCGTAACTTGCCATACGTCGGTGTTTTGAAGCCCAAAATTTATATGGATAAATAATTGGTCAAAATTGGTCAAGTGTGATATTATCTATCTATCGAAGGCTAAGCACACGTTTGCTCACCGTTCGTAAAACCATCAACAAGGAGGATTCCAATGAATAAAAAAGGGAATAACAACGGACTTGTTAAAAATAGTTTGTTTTACATCGTTGTTTTCTTAGCTTTGGTGGGCATTATTTATTTTGTCACCGGTCAAGGAAGCAGTACACAAACGGCATCTATTTCTTCAAGCCAATTTGTGTCCCAATTACAAAAAAACAAGGTTAAGAGTTTTGTCGTACAGCCAACTAATGGTGTTTACAAGATTACTGGTAAATACCGTACAGCGCAAAAAGGCAGTGCTCAATCTGGTTTATTCCCGGCGTCAACTTCAACTACTAAAGTTGAAAGCTTTACAACATCTGTTTTGCAGAATGATTCAACAACTGCACAGATCACGAAAGCTGCGCAAAAGGAAAATGTCAAAATGGACACAAAACCAGAAGCTTCTAACAGTTTCTGGGTACAATTATTAATTACTGGTTTACCACTGTTAATTTTCATCGTCTTCTTCTACATGATGATGAGCCAAGCAGGTCAAGGTGGCGGTGGTAGTAAGGGTGTAATGAACTTTGGTAAGTCGAAAGTCAAGCCGGCCGATAAAAAGGCTAATAAAGTTCGTTTCTCTGATGTTGCGGGTGAAGAGGAAGAAAAACAAGAGCTTGTTGAAGTTGTTGAATTTTTGAAAGATCCTCGAAAGTTCGTGTCATTGGGTGCTCGTATTCCATCTGGTGTGCTTTTAGAGGGGCCTCCTGGTACTGGTAAAACATTGTTGGCAAAAGCGGTAGCCGGTGAAGCAGGGGTTCCTTTCTACTCCATTTCTGGTTCCGATTTCGTTGAAATGTTTGTTGGTGTTGGGGCTAGTCGTGTGCGTGATTTGTTCGATCAAGCCAAGAAGAATTCACCTTCTATCATTTTCATTGATGAAATTGATGCTGTTGGTCGACGTCGTGGAAGCGGCGTTGGTGGCGGTCATGATGAACGTGAGCAAACTTTGAACCAGTTACTGGTTGAAATGGATGGATTTACAGGGAACGAAGGCGTCATTGTTATGGCGGCTACTAACCGTTCTGATGTTTTGGATCCAGCTCTCCTTCGGCCAGGTCGATTTGATCGTAAGATTTTGGTTGGTCGTCCTGATGTTCGTGGTCGTGAAGCTATTCTGAAAGTTCATGCTAAGAACAAACCACTTGATAAAAATGTTGATTTGAATGAGATTGCCAAACAAACTCCAGGGTTTGTGGGTGCTGATCTTGAAAACTTGTTAAATGAAGCTGCTTTACTTGCGGCAAGACGTAACAAAAAGATTATTGATGCTTCAGATTTGGACGAAGCTGAGGATCGAGTTATTGCGGGACCTGCTAAAAAGAATGCAGTTGTCAGTCCTGAGGAACGTAAGGTTGTGGCTTATCATGAGGCGGGCCATACAATTGTTGGCCTTGTTTTGAATGATGCCCGTGTGGTTCATAAGGTTACCATTGTACCTCGTGGTCGTGCTGGCGGTTATGCCATCATGCTTCCTCGTGAGGACCAAAACTTAATGTCTAAGAAAGATGCTATGGAACAGATTGCCGGTTTAATGGGTGGTCGTGCTGCTGAAGAAACAATCTTTGATTCTCAATCGTCAGGTGCTTCCAATGACTTTGAACAAGCCACTGGAATTGCTCGTGCTATGGTTACTCAGTACGGGATGAGCGATAAAATTGGTCAGGTTGAATTATCAGCTCCAGGTCAGTCATACTATGGTGAAAATGGGCCAGCATATTCTGAAAAGACGGCCGCAACCATTGATGATGAGATCCGTCGTTTGACTGAAGAAGGTCATCAAAAAGCACTGGATATTATTGCTGCTCACCGTGAACAACACAAGATTATTGCTGAAGCTTTGTTGAAATATGAGACATTGGATGAAAAGCAGATTTTGAGTTTGTATAAAACGGGAGAAATGCCTTCTAAGGATGGTGCTTCAGAATTTCCAAGCGAAAAAGCGGCAACGTTTGAAGAATCTAAACGTGAGTTGGAACGTAAGGAAGCTGAACGCCATGCTGATGATAATGATGGCGATACTAGTGATTCGGACTCTAAATTAGAAGCTCCTAGTGAACATGATGAAGATTCTACTAGCAATACTGGTAGCAATCATCGTTTACCAAGTTCACATGATGATTCGAGCGATTCACAAGATCATGATTCTAATGATCATACGAATTTGTAAAATTGAATCTGAAATAAAGGTTTATAAAAACAGCAAATTTAGTAAGGAACTTCCTTATTGGTTTGCTGTTTTTGAGTAGTTAGGGGTTGGTTTCGATTACAAGATGTGTGAAAATGTAAGACGGTAAAAGAAAACTTGAGGAGAAAACATGAAAGATTATTTAATTAAAAGTATTATTAATGATGGCATGTTTCGTGCTTATGTGGTGAACGGTACAAACTTGGTTAAAGAAGCGCAGAAACGCCACGATACATGGAGTGCAGCGACGGCAGCATT
Source organism: Pediococcus parvulus (assembly GCF_007990205.1). Taxonomy (GTDB): domain Bacteria; phylum Bacillota; class Bacilli; order Lactobacillales; family Lactobacillaceae; genus Pediococcus; species Pediococcus parvulus. The sequence continues at coordinate 39,241 of NZ_BJWE01000011.1, forward strand.
GGGACGTTCTTTAGTTGGTACGGTAATGCTTGCATCTTCGTTGTTGAAAGGTAAAGAAAAATTAACGGTTAAAATTAATGGTGGTGGCCCAGTCGGGGGGATTGTGGTTGACGGTAATGCGAATGGGACAGTTAAAGGTTATTTGAAGAACCCACATGTTTCATTGCCTTTGAATAGTAAACATCATATTGATGTTGGTAAGGCTGTTGGTAATCAGGGAACGTTTTCAGTTACTAAGGATATGGGATTAAAAGATCCGTTCACGGGAAATGTGGGATTGGCATCCGGAGAAATTGGGGACGACTTTACTTATTATTTAGCGCAATCCGAACAAATTCCTTCTTCAGTGGGTGTTTCAGTATTTGTCAACCCTGATGAAACGGTTGAAGTAGCCGGCGGTTTCATGATTCAAGTGATGCCTGGAGCGAGTGACGAAGCAATCGATCGTTTGCAAACTACTTTGAATGATCTACCATTAGTTTCTGATTTATTACGGCAAAAAAAGACACCAGAGGACATTTTGAAACTTCTGTTTAAAGATGATAAAGTGAAAATTTTAGATAAGATGCCAGTTTCATTTGAATGTGATTGTTCAAAGGATCGTTTTGCGGCGGCCATGTCGAGTTTACCATCTGACGAAATTAAAACGATGATTAAAGAAGATCATGGTGCTGAGGTCACTTGTCGGTTTTGTGGGAATAAGTATCATTACAGTGAAGTTGAACTAAAAGCTATTTTACTTAAGTCACAAAGCTAATTTTTATTTGGGTGACTATCAGTTATGTGCTATTATAAATTTCATGACTGACTTTTAGTAAGATAATTGGCAATGATCAAGATAAAAGCTAAAGTGGATTTATCAAATATGTAGATGAGGTGACAAAATGGAATGGCAAATTGGCGATGTTAAGATTCCTAACCAACTAGTCGTGGCCCCTATGGCTGGTGTTACAAATTCAGCTTTTCGGTTGATTTGTAAAAAGTTTGGTGCAGGCCTTGTAGTTTGCGAGATGATCTCTGATCGTGGAATCATGTACAAAAATAAAAAAACATTAAGTATGATGAATGTGGATCCTCATGAACATCCAATGAGTATTCAAATTTTTGGCGGTACTAAAGAGACCTTAGTGGAGGCCGCTAAATTTGTGGATCAGCATACAGCTGCAGATATAATTGATATCAACATGGGCTGTCCAGTTAACAAAGTTGTGAAAACTGAAGCAGGCGCACGTTGGTTGTTAGATCCAAATAAAGTTTATGAAATGGTTTCTTATGTGACAGATGCGGTTAAAAAACCGGTCACTGTGAAAATGCGGACAGGATGGGATTCTGATCATATTTATGCGGTTGAGAATGCTTTGGCTGCCGAACGAGCTGGCGCTTCAGCTTTGGCGATGCATGGTAGAACCCGGAAACAAATGTATACGGGTCATGCGGATTGGGATATTTTGAAACAAGTTTCTGATCAATTAACTATTCCATTTATGGGTAATGGTGATGTTAAAACAGCTGAGGATGCCAAACGAATGCTGGATGAAGTTGGGTCTACAGCTGTGATGATTGGTCGCGCAGTTTTGGGTAATCCTTGGATGTTGCACCGTGTTTCTGCTTATCTTGAAACTGGCGAGTTAATCGATGAGCCGCAACCAGCAGAAAAGATTCGAATTGCAAAGGAACATTTACATGGCTTGGTGGAACTAAAGGGTGACTATGTTGGTCCGAGAGAGTTCAGAACGCAAGCAGCGTATTATCTGAAGGGAATTTCTCATTCGGCGAGAACTAAGGTAGCACTTAACAATGCAGAGTCCGAAAAAGAGATGGATGACATATTTGATCGCTTTGCAGAGCAACAACAAGAGCGGGCAATTAAACGTCAACAAATGGCAAGGTAATCGGTACTTGCTTTTTTAGTGTAAAATAGGCATCATGGATACGTGAGACTAATGGTAGAGGAGGATTTTTTCAGTGGCACAAAAAGAGCAAGACATGAACGATCAATTGAAAGTTCGTCGTCAAAAAATGCAGGATTTAAGAGATAAAGGGATTGATCCGTTTGGACATGCGTTTAAACGCACACATCTAACTAATCAATTGCATGAACAATATGGTGAGCTTTCAAAAGAAGAATTAGAAGAAAAGGATGTTAAGGCAACCATTGCAGGCCGCATGATGTCTAAACGTGGAAAAGGTAAGGTTGGTTTTGCAGATCTTAAGGATCGTAAGGGGACCATGCAGATTTATGTTCGTAAAGATACTGTTGGCGAAGATGAATATGCCCTTTTTAAACAAGCTGATATTGGCGACTTTATTGGTATTACTGGTGAAGTAATGAAAACTGATATGGGTGAGTTGACAGTTAAAGCAACTGATTTAACTTTCTTAACTAAGGCGCTTCGTCCGCTTCCAGATAAGTATCATGGTTTACAAAACGTTGAACAAATTTATCGTCAACGTTATTTAGACTTAATTTCAAATGATGATAGTTTTGACCGCTTCATGAAGAGAACCAAGATTATCAGTGCAGTTCGTAAGTATTTAGATGGTTTGGACTATACAGAAGTTGAAACCCCAGTACTCCACTCTCAGGCTGGTGGTGCTAATGCGCGACCATTTATTACTCATCACAATGCGTTGGATATTGATTTGTATCTTCGGATTGCGTTGGAATTACATTTGAAACGTCTGATCGTTGGTGGCATGGAACGCGTTTATGAAATTGGTCGTGTTTTCCGAAATGAAGGAATGGACACGCGTCATAATCCTGAGTTTACAATGCTTGAAACTTATACTGCTTATTTTGATTTTCATGATGTGATGGATGAAACTGAAGGCATTTTTAAGGCAGCTGTTAAAGCAGTTTCACCAGATGGTAAGATCACATTTCAAGGAACTGATCTTGATTTAGGTCAGGATTTTGCTCGTATGCACATGGTAGATGCAATTAAGAAGTATACCGGTGTAGACTTTTGGCCAAAGATGAGTTTGGAAGATGCGCGGAAGTTAGCTGATGAACATAAAATTCATTATGAAGATTGGTGGCAAGTAGGCCATATTATCAATGAATTCTTTGAACAATTAGTTCAAGATAAGTTAACCCAACCTGTATTTATCTACGGTCATCCTGTGGAAATTTCACCATTGGCAAAGAAAAATCCTGATGATGAACGGTTTACAGACCGATTTGAGCTTTACATTAAAGGCAATGAGTTTGCTAATGCTTTTACTGAGCTAAATGATCCAATTGATCAACGTCAACGTTTTGAGGCACAAGTTAAAGAACGTGAACAGGGTAACGATGAAGCTGAAGGCATTGACGAAGACTTTATCGAAGCTTTGGAATACGGGATGCCACCAACAGGCGGTTTGGGTATTGGAATTGATCGATTAGTTATGCTATTAACTGATGCGCCATCAATTCGAGATGTGCTTTTATTCCCAACAATGCGTCCAGATAAATAGAATAGAGCCATTTAAACAAACTATTGCAATTTTTTTGCAAATAGTTTGTTTTTTTATTTTACTATTTATAATATTTGAAAGCTGATAATTTAATGACAGGTTTGCTTAAAATGGAAACAAGATGTTGTGGTGAATACAAATTGTTCGGATCTGTGTGAGTTTGTTTAATGAATTTTGGCTCTGAACTCGAGAAGGTCGAATTTTGGTGTTGACCAATCGGGTATTTTTTGGTTATACTAGTACACGTTGTTTAGAAAGACATCGTGTCCAACAAAACTTGTCAAAAAAGTTTTTGTTGACGAACTTAATTCAAAATGCTATTATTATATAGCTGTCGAAAATTGAATTTATCTTTTGGAACAGCCTAG